>NZ_JBAMDC010000159.1:0-13935 GCF_036961605.1 Streptomyces sp. KLMMK | reverse complement strand
CCGGCCCGGAGCCGCGCGCGGTCGACCGGTGCCTGCGGACCCTCGGCGTGGACAGGGTGCCCCTCGTTCTGCTGAGCCACTTCCACGCCGACCACGTCGACGGCCTGCCCGGGGTGCTGCGCGGGCGCGCGGTCGGGGCCGTGGAGACGACGTCGCTCGCCGAACCCCCGGGCCGGGCAGCCTTCGTCCGCCGCGAGGCCGGGCGCGCGCACGTGCCGGTGACCACGGCCCGGCCGGGGGAGCGCGGCAGGCTGGGGGAGCTGGAGTGGGAGGTGCTGTGGCCGCCGCCCGCGGGCACGTCGGCCGTGGCGGAGGAGGGCCCCAACGACGCCAGCGTCACCCTGCTGGTCCGCAGCGGCGGCCTGACCGCACTGCTCCTCGGCGACCTCGAACCGCCCGCTCAGCAGGCCCTCGCGGAGGCGTATCCCGGGCTGCCCGCCGTGGACGTCCTGAAGGTCGCCCACCACGGCTCCGCGTACCAGGACCCCCAGTTGATACGCAGGGTCCGCCCGCGCCTGGCCGTCGTCTCGGCCGGTGCAGGGAACCCGTACGGGCACCCGTCGCCGCGCACGCTCGCCGCGCTACGGGAGCAGGGTGCGGCCGTGGTCCGCACGGACGCCGACGGGCCGGTCGCGGTGACGGGCGCGGGGAGGGAGGTCGCGGCGGTCACGAGGGCTTCCGTGGGCCGGCGGAGAACAGGGACGAGAAGACAGGGACGAGAAAAACAGGGCGGGAGGGCAGGGATGAGAAAACAGGGACGGGAGGGCAGGGACCAAGGACCACGGGACGAGAGAGCAAGAACACAGAGATGCAGGACCACAGCCCGATGTCACCGGCCCCGGCCTGAGGGATAACTGACCCATGGACAAGATCATCAGCGACGAGGCGGCCGACGCCTACCTGAGCCGCATCGGCGTCACCCGCCCCTCCGCGCCGGACCTGGAGGCGCTGCGCGAGCTCCACGTCCGCCACCTGCAGGCGGTGCCCTTCGAGAACCTCTCGGTCCACCTGGGCGAGGAGGTCGTGCTGGACCCCGCCGCCCTCGTGGCCAAGGTGACCGCCGGGCGCGGCGGATTCTGCTACGAACTCAACGGCGCCTTCGCCGCGCTGCTGAGCGCCCTGGGCTACCGGGTCACGCTGCTGGCCGGGCGGGTGGTGGGGCCGGACGGCGCGTTCGGGCCGCCCTTCGACCACCTCGCGCTGCGGGTCGACGCCGAGGAGCCGTGGCTGGTGGACGTCGGCTTCGGCAGGAACAGCCACTACCCGCTGCGCTTCGACGAGCGCGGGGAACAGCCCGACCCCGCCGGGACCTTCCGGATAGCCGAGACGGAGGACGGGGACCTCGACGTCATCAAGGACGGTGAGCTGCAGTACCGCCTCGAACACCGGCCCCGGGAGCTTGCGGACTTCGAGGGCGGCTGCTGGTGGCACCGCACGTCGCCCAAGTCCCTCTTCACCCGCGCGGTGATCTGCTCGATGCTCGCCGGCGAGGGCCGGGTCACCATCAGCGACCGCACCCTGGTGACCACCGGACCGACGGGCCGTCAGGTGCTGGCGCTGACGGAGGAGGAGATCCTGCCCGCCTTCCGGGAGCACTTCGGTATCGAGCTGGAGCGCGTACCGCAGGCGGGCCCGTCGCAGGCACGCCCGGCGCAGGCGGGCGGTCCGCAGGAGGCCGGAGCGCAGGCGGGCGGTCCGGTCCCCGCGGAGGGGTGAGTCACTCCCTTTCGAGCCAGCCGTCGTACTCCTCGGCGAGCTCGCGCAGGGCGGCGAGGTCGAGTTCCCCTTCCGGGTCCTCCAGGACGACCAGCCACTGGGCGTCCTCGGCGTCGTCCTCGCCGGCCAGCGCCTCGCGCACTATCTGCGGGTCGTCGTCCAGGGTGAAGCGCTGGGCGGCCTCCTCGGCCGCCTCCTCGGCGGCGTCACGGTCGGGAAGCACCAGGAGGTGTCGTACGGAATCGGTATCTGAAGAGAGATAACGGCTGCTCACACGCACATTGTGCGATACCGGAGGACGGCTGCGCGGGGGGAGGTGTCAGTAGCGCGTGGGATGCTGGATGCGATGGCCAGGAAGACTGCAACCGACGATCTGCTCGCCCCCCTCACGCTCGCCGTGGGCCAGGAGGATCTCCTGCTGGACCGCGCCGTCCGGGAGGTGGTCGCGGCCGCCCGCGCCGCCGACGCCGACACCGACGTCCGCGACCTCACCCCCGATGCGCTCCAGCCGGGCACCCTCGCCGAGCTGACCAGCCCCTCGCTCTTCGCCGAGCGCAAGGTCGTGATCGTCCGCAACGCCCAGGACCTCTCGGCGGACACGATCAAGGACGTGAAGGGGTATCTCTCCGCGCCTGCCGAGGAGATCACCCTGGTGCTGCTCCACGCGGGCGGCGCCAAGGGCAAGGGCCTGCTGGACGCGGCGCGCAAGGCCGGGGCGCGCGAGGTCGCCTGCCCCAAGATGACCAAGCCTGCCGACCGGCTGGCGTTCGTGCGGGGCGAGTTCCGGGCCACCGGCCGCTCCGCGACGCCCGAGGCCTGCCAGAGCCTGGTGGATGCGATCGGCAGCGACCTGCGGGAGCTGGCCAGCGCCTGCGCGCAGCTCGTCGCCGACGTCGACGGCACGATCGACGCCGCCGTCGTCAGCCGCTATTACACCGGCCGCGCCGAGGCCTCCAGCTTCACCGTCGCCGACCGCGCGGTGGAGGGGCGGACCGCCGAGGCGCTGGAGGCGCTGCGCTGGTCGATGTCCACGGGCGTCGCGCCCGTCCTGATCACGAGCGCGCTCGCCCAGGGCGTCCGCGCCATCGGCAAGCTCGCCTCCGCCCCCCGCGGGGCGCGGCCCGGGGACCTGGCCAGGGATCTCGGGATGCCGCCGTGGAAGATCGACCGGGTGCGGCAGCAGATGCGCGGATGGTCGGCGGACGGGGTGGCCGCGGCGCTGATCGCTGTCGCGGAGGCCGACGCCGGCGTCAAGGGTGGCGGTGACGATCCGGAGTACGCGCTCGAAAAGGCGGTCGTCGCCGTCGCGAGGGCGGCCCGTAGCCGCGGCTGAGCATCTTCAGCACCATCCGTCCTTGATCGCTGAAGGGGTCAGAACATGTTCTGACCCCTTCAGCGATCAAGGACGGACGAGGACGGACGAGGTCCGAAAACCCCAAAGGCCCCGAAAACCCCAAAGGCCCCGGGTCACCCTTGGGGAAAGGGTGACCCGGGGCCCGGGTTCGTTCATCGAGCCGTGAGGCTCATGCCGCGCCCGCGTGGCGAACGACCGTGCGCGGCGGGGTGCCGTACCGGAGCGGTAGAGAGGGTCCGCTGGGTCCGGTGCCGGCGAAGGACCGGGGCTCACGCCCCGGAAAGGCTTCAGCCCTTGAGGGCGGCAACCTGCTTGGCCAGCGCCGACTTCTTGTTGGCGGCGGCGTTCTTGTGCAGGACACCCTTGGTGGCGGCCTTGTCGAGCTTCTTGCCGGCCAGGGCGACGGCGGCGGTGGCCTTGGCGGCGTCACCGGCGACGATGGCCTCGCGGGCCGCACGGACAGCGGTCTTGACCGCGGACTTGACGGCCTTGTTACGCAGGCGCGCCTTCTCGTTGGTCTTGTTCCGCTTGATCTGGGACTTGATGTTCGCCACGAAAGAGCCTTTTCAGGTTCGTTGGATTTCGAGTACTGCGTGGTGTGACCACCGTGTAGAGGGCACGACAGGCACAGTGGACCAGGCTACCAGTAGCCCCTCCGGCCGCCCAAACCGGACCGAGCCCGCCGGTCATGGGACGATGGGGGAGTCGTATACCCGACTCCCGCCGAGACCAGCGTTCAAACGCCGAAGTCACCGAATGGATCCTGCGTGCCCGCGACCCCTACCAACGTGCCGGAGCCGAGCCGTACCGACCCGGCTCTGATCCGTAACTTCTGCATCATCGCGCACATCGACCATGGCAAGTCGACGCTCGCCGACCGGATGCTCCAGCTGACCGGCGTGGTCGACCAGCGGCAGATGCGTGCGCAGTACCTCGACCGGATGGACATCGAGCGCGAGCGCGGCATCACGATCAAGTCCCAGGCCGTCCGTCTCCCCTGGGCGCCCACCGAGGCTGCGTCCGATGCGAAGACCGTGGGCGACACCCACATCCTCAACATGATCGACACCCCTGGTCACGTCGACTTCACCTACGAGGTCTCGCGCTCGCTCGCCGCGTGCGAGGGCTGCATCCTCCTGGTCGACGCCGCGCAGGGCATCGAGGCCCAGACCCTCGCCAACCTCTACCTGGCGATGGAGAACGACCTCACGATCATCCCGGTCCTCAACAAGATCGACCTGCCTGCCGCCCAGCCGGACAAGTTCGCCGCCGAGCTCGCCAACCTCGTCGGCTGCGAGCCCGAGGACGTGCTGCGCGTCTCCGCCAAGACCGGCGTCGGCGTGCCCGAGCTGCTCGACCGCGTCATCCGCGAGGTCCCGCCGCCCGTCGGCGTCAAGGACGCCCCGGCCCGCGCGATGATCTTCGACTCGGTCTACGACTCCTACCGCGGCGTGGTCACCTACGTCCGTGTCGTCGACGGCGAGCTCAAGAAGCGCGAGCGCATCAAGATGATGTCGACCGGCGCGACCCACGAGCTGCTGGAGATCGGCACCAACTCGCCCGAGATGCTCCCGGCCGACGGCCTGGGCGTCGGCGAGGTGGGCTACATCATCACCGGTGTGAAGGACGTCCGGCAGTCCAAGGTCGGTGACACGATCACCTCCCAGCAGAACGGCGCCACCGAGGCCCTGGGCGGCTACAAGGACCCGAAGCCCATGGTCTTCTCGGGCCTGTACCCGCTGGACGGCTCGGACTACCCGGAGCTGCGCGAGGCCCTCGACAAGCTCCAGCTCAACGACGCAGCGCTCGTCTACGAGCCGGAGACCTCGGCCGCCCTCGGCTTCGGCTTCCGCGTCGGCTTCCTCGGCCTGCTCCACCTCGACGTGGTCCGCGAGCGGCTCGAGCGCGAGTTCGGCCTGGACCTCATCGCCACCGCGCCCAACGTGGTCTACAACGTGCGGATGGAGGACGGCGCCGAGTACGTCGTCACCAACCCGAGCGAGTTCCCCGAGGGCAAGATCGCCGAGGTGCACGAGCCGGTCGTCAAGGCGACCGTCCTCGCGCCCACCGAGTTCGTCGGCGCGATCATGGAGCTCTGCCAGTCCCGCCGCGGCACGATGCTGGGCATGGACTACCTCTCCGAGGACCGGGTCGAGCTGCGCTACACCCTCCCCCTCGCGGAGATCGTCTTCGACTTCTTCGACCAGCTGAAGTCCAAGACCCGCGGCTACGCCTCCCTCGACTACGAGCCCACGGGCGAGCAGACCGCCGACCTGGTCAAGGTCGATATCCTGCTGCACGGCGACAAGGTCGACGCCTTCTCCGCGATCACGCACAAGGAGAAGGCCTACGCCTATGGCGTGCGGCTCGTCGCCAAGCTGCGCGAGCTCATCCCCAGGCAGAACTTCGAGGTGCCGATCCAGGCCGCGATCGGCTCCCGCGTCATCGCCCGTGAGACCGTCCGCGCCATCCGCAAGGACGTCCTCGCCAAGTGCTACGGCGGTGACATCTCCCGTAAGCGGAAGCTGCTGGAGAAGCAGAAGGAAGGCAAGAAGCGGATGAAGATGGTCGGCAGCGTGGAGGTCCCCCAGGAGGCCTTCATCGCGGTGCTGTCCAGCGACGAGTCCGGGGAGAAGGGCAAGAAGTAACCCCGGCGAGGCGGCCCCGGCGAAGCGACCCGCCGGCACCCGCCTCGCAGCGCCCCGAAAGCGCCCGTTCCCCCTTGGGGAGCGGGCGCTTTTGCGTCATTGGCCGCGCCGGGGGCGCGCCTGCTGGTCACAGCTTCGATAAGCCCATCCCAGGCCCTTACGCAGCGGGCCCGGGCGGCTTACGCTGATCACTGCTTGGAAGGTTACTCGTGAGTCACCAGCAACGATCGGGCCCCGGAGGACGCCGTGACCGAGACACAGGCTTTGATCGAGAACCGGCCGCCCTCCGTGGCGACGATCCTCCTCGAACGCGTCGAGGCGACACCCGACGCGGAGGCCTACCGCTACCCGGTCCCCGCCCCCTCCGGCCAGGGCGCCGAAACCTGGGCCTCGCTCTCCTGGGGTGAGGCGGCCGAGCGGATCTTCGCGATCGCCGCGGGCCTCGCCGACCTCGGCGTACGGGCCGAGGAGCGCGTCGCCCTCTCCAGCGCCACCCGCGTGGAGTGGATCCTCGCCGACCTCGGCGTGCTCTGCTCCGGCGCCGCCACCACCACGGTCTACCCCAGCACCAACGCCGAGGAGACGGCGTTCATCCTCTCCGACTCCGAGAGCCGCGTGCTCATCGCGGAGAACGCGGCCCAGCTCGCCAAGGCCCGCGAGCACCGCGCCGACCTGCCCGGACTCGCGCACGTGGTCGTCATCGACGAGAAGGATGCGGTCGCGGCCGACGGCGACCCCGACGGCTGGGTGCTCTCCCTCGCCGAGCTGGAGCGGCGCGGCGCCGCCCGCCTGGAGGCCGAGCCCGGCACCGTCCGCGACCGGATCGCGGCCCTGCGCTCCGGGCAGCTCGCCACACTCATCTACACCTCCGGCACCACCGGCCGCCCCAAGGGCGTCCGCCTGCCCCACGACACCTGGTCGTACATGGCGCGCGCCATCCAGGCCACCGAGATGGTCCGCCCCGACGACGTGCAGTTCCTGTGGCTGCCGCTCGCCCACGTCTTCGGCAAGGTCCTGACGTGCAGCCAGATCAGCACCGGGCACGTCACTGCCGTCGACGGGCGGCAGGACCGGATCGCCGAGAACCTCAAGGTCGTCCGGCCCACCTACATGGCTTCCGTCCCGCGCATCTTCGAGAAGGTCTACAACGGCGTCGCCGCCAAGGCCCGCGAGGGCGGCGGCGCCAAGTACAAGATCTTCCGCTGGGCCGCCGAGGTCGCCCGCGAGTACGCCAGGGTCTCGCAGGAGAACTTCCGCCGCACCGGCAGCAAGACCGTCCCCTTCGGCCTCGCCGCGCAGCACCGGATCGCCGACGCCCTCGTCTACGCCAAGATCCGCGAGGCCTTCGGCGGCCGGCTGCGCGCCTGCATCTCCGGCGCCTCCGCGCTGCCCGTGGACATCGGCCTGTTCTTCTCCGGCGCCGGCATCCACATCCTGGAGGGCTACGGCCTCACCGAGACCAGCGCCGCCAGCTTCGTCAACCCCGGCGATGCCTACCGCACCGGCACCGTCGGCAAGCCGCTGCCCGGCACCGAGGTCCGCATCGCCGACGACGGCGAGATCCTGCTGCGCGGGCCCGGCGTCATGGCCGGCTACCACGGCCTGCCCGAGAAGACGGCCGAGGTCCTGGAGAGCGACGGCTGGTTCCACACCGGCGACATCGGCGAGCTCTCGCCCGACGGCTACCTGCGCATCACGGACCGCAAGAAGGACCTGATCAAGACCTCGGGCGGCAAGTACGTCGCACCGACCGAGATCGAGGGCCGCTTCAAGGCCCTGTGCCCCTTCGTCTCCAACGCCGTCGTGCACGGCGCCGACCGCAACTACTGCACCGCGCTCCTCGCGCTCGACGAGCCCACCCTCATGACCTGGGCCGCCGAGCACGGCCTGGCGGGCAAGTCCTACGCCGAGGTCGTCGCGGACCCGCGCACCACCGAGCTCGTCGAGGGCTACGTCGAGCGGGTCAACGAGGGCCTGCAGCGCTGGCAGACGATCAAGAAGTTCCGGCTGCTGCCGCGCGACCTCGACGTCGAGCACGGCGAGCTCACGCCGAGCCTGAAGCTGAAGCGGCCGGTCGTGGAGCGGCGCTACAAGGACCTGATCGAGGAGATGTACGAGGGGGCCCGCGAGAAGTGATCGCCGCCGGGTGATCGCCGTGGGGTGGATCACCGGGGTGCATCGCCGCCGGGCGATCCCGGGGAGGTGCCCCGAGGCGTTCCCCGGGCGGTGATCCGGCCGGTCCGGACCGGGGCAGTCCGGACCGGGACGTCCCGGCCCGGCCGGTCCGCTCCGGCGATGCCGGACAATGGACCCATGCCTTCCGTACTGCCTGACGGCGAACCCATGCCCGAGGACGGGGCCCTGCCCGGTCACGCCCTTACCGGCGCCGGGCAGCGGCCGCTCGGGTTCTACCTGCACGTGCCCTACTGCGCGACGCGCTGCGGGTACTGCGACTTCAACACGTACACCGCGAGCGAGCTGCGCGGCTCCGGCGGCGCGCTCGCCTCGCGGGACAACTACGCCGAGACGGTCGCCGAGGAGATCCGCCTCGCACGGAAGGTCCTGGGCGACGACCCGCGCCCCGTCGAGACCGTCTTCGTCGGCGGCGGCACGCCCACGCTGCTGCCCGCCGCCGACCTGGTGCGGATGCTCGCGGCGATCCGCGACGAGTTCGGCCTCGCGGACGGCGCGGAGGTCACCACCGAGGCCAACCCGGAGTCCGTCGACCCGCGCTACCTCGCCGAGCTGCGCGAGGGCGGCTTCAACCGGATCTCCTTCGGCATGCAGAGCGCCCGGCAGCACGTCCTGAAGATCCTCGACCGCACGCACACGCCCGGCCGCCCCGAGGCATGCGTCGGCGAGGCGCGCGCGGCGGGCTTCGAGCACGTCAACCTCGACCTGATCTACGGCACCCCCGGGGAGTCGGACGACGACTGGCGCGCCTCCCTCGACGCGGCGATCGGCGCCGGCCCCGACCACGTCTCCGCGTACGCGCTGATCGTCGAGGAGGGCACCCAGCTGGCCCGCCGCATCCGCCGCGGCGAGGTCCCGATGACCGACGACGACGTCCACGCCGACCGCTACCTCATCGCCGAGGAGGCGCTCACGGCCGCCGGCTTCTCCTGGTACGAGGTCTCCAACTGGGCCACGACCGACGCCGGCCGCTGCCGCCACAACGAGCTCTACTGGCGCGGGGCCGACTGGTGGGGCGCGGGACCCGGCGCGCACTCCCACGTGGGGGGCGTGCGGTGGTGGAACGTCAAGCACCCGGGCGCGTATGCGCAGGCGCTGGCCGAGGGACGGTCGCCCGGGGCGGGACGGGAGGTCCTGGCGGACGAGGACCGGCGGGTCGAGCGGATCCTGCTGGAGCTGCGGCTGCTGGAGGGCTGCCCGCTGTCCTTGCTGCGCCCCGCGGGCGCGGCGGCGGCCGAGCGCGCGCTCGCGGACGGCCTGCTGCAGACCGGGCCGTACGAGGCGGGCCGTGCGGTCCTGACCCTGCGGGGGCGGCTGCTCGCCGATGCCGTGGTGCGGGATCTGGTGGACTGAGCCCCGGTCCCACCCTTTCGCCGTTTCCTGGGGCTGCGCCCCAGCCCCCTGTCCGCGCTGACGCGCGTCGTCCTCAAACGCCGGACGGGCTGGATGCCAGTCCGTCCGGCGTCCGGTCAGGGAGCCGTCACGAAGTCGATCAGTTCTTCGACGCGTCCCAGCAATTCCGGCTCCAGGTCCTTGTACGAGCGCACGCTCGAAAGGATCCGCTGCCACGCGGCGCCCGTATGCACGGGGCGCCACCCCAGCGCCTCGCACACCCCCGTCTTCCAGTCCTGCCCCCGCGGCACCCGCGGCCACTCCCGGATGCCCACCGACGACGGCTTCACCGCCTCCCACACGTCCACGTACGGGTGACCCACGACCAGCGCGTGCTCGCCCGTCACCTCCGCCGCGATCCTGGACTCCTTCGACCCCGGCACGAGGTGGTCGACCAGGACGCCCAGCCGGGCGTCCGGCCCGGGGGCGAAGGAGCGGACGATCGCCGGGAGGTCGTCGATGCCCTCCAGGTACTCGACGACCACGCCCTCGATGCGCAGGTCGTCGCCCCACACCCGCTCCACCAGCTCGGCGTCGTGGCGGCCCTCCACGTAGATGCGGCCCGCCCGGGCGACGCGTGCCCGTGCCCCGGGGACGGCGATCGAGCCGGAGGCGGTCCGTGCCGGTCCCTGGGGGGCGCGTGCCGCACCCGTGGGGCGTACGAGGGTGACGACGCGTCCTTCCAGGAGGAAGCCGCGGGGCTCCATCGGGAAGACCCGGTGCTTGCCGAAGCGGTCCTCCAGGGTGACCGTCGGCCCCTGCGCCGTCTTCTCGCACCGGATCACCGCCCCGCAGAAACCGGTGGTGACCTCCTCGACCACGAGGCCGGCGTCGGCGGCCACCTCGGGTGCGGGCTGCTGCTTCTTCCACGGGGGAGTGAGATCGGGTCCGTACTGTCTGCTGCGCATGGCGATCATTCTTCCGGGGACACGCCGAAGCGCACCGCCAAGGCGTCCCGCTGCGCCCGTACGAACGCCGCGTCCACCACCGCCCCGTGCCCCGGCACGTACAGCGCGTCCTCGCCGCCGAGCGCCAGCAGCCGGTCCAGGGCCGCGGGCCACCGGTGGGGGAGCGCGTCCGGCCCGGCCTGGGGCCGGCCGGACTCCTCCACCAGGTCCCCGCAGAAGACGACCTCGGGCGCCCCGCCCGAGCCCGCGACGAAGACCGCCAGGTCGTGCGCGGTGTGGCCGGGCCCGAGGTTGGCGAGGAGCGCCTGACGCCCGCCGCCCAGGTCCAGCGTCAGCTCCCCGCTGACCGGGTGCCGGGGCGTGACGAGCCGCTCGGCGGCCTCCGCGGCGGCGCCGGGCGCGAGCCCGTACCGTTCCGCGTCCAGGCGCAGCTCCTCGCGCTCGCGCCGCATCAGCTCGGCGGCGCCCACGGCCGCGTACACCTCCGCGCCCGGGAAGGCCGCCGTGCCGAAGACGTGATCGAAGTGGGGGTGCGTCAGAGCGATATACGTCACTCCCCGGCCGAACAGTTCGCGCACCTCGTGCCCGATCTCCGCGCCCTCGGCGACCGTCGAGCCGGTGTCCACGAGCAGCACGCCCGTACTGCCTGTGACGACCCCGACGGTGGCGTCCCACGTCGGCATTCGGCGGCGCGCGACGCCCGGCGCGAGCCGTTCCCACCGTGCTGCATCCCCGTGGCCTTGCTGACCGCTGTCCATAGCAGGACGCTAGCGGGAGCGCGGTACGGTTGCCCGTCCGGCGTCCTGCCGCGGGCACGCGGCGGGGACGGCTCTTGCCCTGCCTGTGGTGCACGGCCGTACACTGGCTGGAGGGCTTTGGCACTCGCGACTGCTGAGTGCCAGGAACGGGCCCCGTAAGACGGTCTGGACTTGGAGGTGCGCGCGATGCTGAGCGAACGCAGGCTCGAGGTGTTGCGCGCCATCGTCCAGGACTATGTGGGTACAGAGGAGCCGGTCGGCTCCAAGGCCCTCACCGAGCGGCACCGGCTGGGCGTCTCCCCGGCCACGGTGCGCAACGACATGGCCGCGCTGGAGGAGGAGGGCTTCATCGCCCAGCCGCACACCAGCGCCGGCCGTATCCCGACCGACAAGGGCTACCGGCTCTTCGTCGACCGCCTGGCGGGCGTCAAGCCCCTGTCGACGCCGGAGCGGCGCGCCATCCAGAACTTCCTGGACGGCGCCGTCGACCTGGACGACGTCGTGGGGCGTACGGTCCGCCTGCTGGCGCAGCTGACCCGGCAGGTCGCGGTGGTGCAGTATCCGTCGCTGACCCGTTCGACGGTGCGCCATGTGGAGCTGCTCTCGCTGGCTCCGGCCCGCGTGATGCTCGTGCTGATCACGGACACCGGGCGGGTCGAGCAGCGCATGATCGACTGCCCGGCCCCGATCGGCGAGATCTCCCTCGCGGATCTGCGCGCGCGGCTCAACAGCCGTGTCGTGGGCCGCCGGTTCACGGACGTCCCGCAGCTGGTGGCGGATCTGGCCGAGTCCTTCGAGCAGGAGGACCGCGGAACCGTTTCTACGGTGCTGGCCACCCTGCTGGAGACGCTGGTCGAGGAGACCGAGGAGCGGCTGATGATCGGCGGCACCGCCAATCTCACCCGTTTCGGTCACGACTTCCCCCTCACCATCCGGCCCGTGCTGGAGGCGCTGGAGGAGCAGGTCGTCCTGCTGAAGCTGCTGGGCGAGGCCAAGGACTCCGGGATGACGGTGCGCATCGGTCATGAGAACGCTCACGAGGGACTGAACTCCACATCGGTCGTCGCCGTCGGCTACGGTTCGGGCGACGAGGCAGTCGCCAAACTCGGCGTGGTCGGACCGACCCGCATGGACTACCCCGGAACGATGGGAGCGGTACGCGCAGTGGCACGTTACGTCGGACAGATCCTGGCGGAGTCGTAAGTGGCCACGGATTACTACGCGGTCCTGGGCGTACGGCGCGACGCCTCGCAGGACGAGATCAAGAAGGCCTTCCGCCGCCTCGCCCGCGAGCTGCACCCGGACGTCAACCCGGACCCGAAGACGCAGGAGCGGTTCAAGGAGATCAACGCCGCCTACGAGGTGCTCTCGGACCCGCAGAAGAAGCAGGTCTACGACCTCGGCGGCGACCCGCTCTCGGCGTCCGGCGGCGGTGGCGGCGCCGGTGGCTTCGGCGCGGGCTTCGGCAACTTCTCCGACATCATGGACGCCTTCTTCGGACAGGCGTCGCAGCGCGGCCCGCGCTCGCGCACCCGGCGCGGCCAGGACGCCATGATCCGTCTCGAAGTGACCCTCGACGAGGCCGCCTTCGGGACGACCAAGGAGATCCAGGTCGACACCGCCGTCGTCTGCACCACGTGCAGCGGCGAGGGCGCGGCCCCCGGCACCTCCGCCCAGACGTGTGACATGTGCCGCGGCCGCGGCGAGGTCTCGCAGGTCACCCGCTCCTTCCTCGGCCAGGTGATGACCTCCCGGCCGTGCCCGCAGTGCCAGGGCTTCGGCACCGTCGTGCCCACGCCCTGCCCGGAGTGCGCCGGCGACGGCCGCGTCCGCTCGCGGCGCACCCTGACGGTCAAGATCCCGGCCGGTGTCGACAACGGCACCCGGATCCAGCTCGCGGGCGAGGGCGAGGTCGGCCCCGGCGGCGGCCCCGCCGGCGACCTCTACGTCGAGATCCACGAGAAGCCGCACACGGTCTTCCAGCGCCGCGGTGACGACCTGCACTGCACGGTCACCATCCCGATGACGGCCGCGGCCCTCGGCACGAAGGTGCCGCTGGAGACCCTGGACGGCGTCGAGGAGATCGACATCCGGCCCGGTACGCAGTCGGGCCAGTCGATCCCGCTGCACCAGCGGGGCGTCACGCACCTGCGCGGCGGCGGCCGCGGCGACCTCATCGTGCACGTCGAGGTCATCACCCCCAACAAGCTCGACCCGCAGCAGGAAGAGCTGCTGCGGCAGCTGGCGAAGCTGCGGGGCGAGGAGCGGCCGATGGGCGAGTTCAAGCCGGGGCAGCAGGGGCTGTTCTCGCGGCTGAAGGACGCGTTCAACGGGCGGTAGGCGCCGGGCCGGGGGTCGCTCCGGGCGCTGAGCGCCCGGCTGCGCACCCCCCTGGTCCTCTACGCACCTGTGTGGTCTTTTTCACCGGACGGGCTCGGATCGAGCCCGTCCGGTGATTGACATGGTCTGTGACACGATGTGGTCATGGCATACGAACCCAGGGTGGCCTCCGTGCTCACCGGCCTGTGCCGGCACCCGGTCGTGCAGGCGCCCATGGCCGGCGGCGTCTCCGGGCCCGCCCTCGCGGCCGCGGTGTCCGAGGCCGGCGGCCTCGGCTTCCTGGCCGCCGGTTACAAGACGCCCGCGGCGATGTACGAAGAGATCAAGCAGCTTCGCGCCCGTACCGCCGCACCCTTCGGTGTGAATCTGTTCATGCCGCAGCCCCCCGCCGCCGACCCGGCCGCGGTCGAGGTCTACGCCGAGCAGCTCGCCGGCGAGTCCGCCTGGTACGAGACGCCGCTGGGCGACCGGGACCACGGCGGTGACGACGCCTACGACGCGAAGCTCGCGATCCTCCTCGACGACCCCGTGCCGGTCGTCTCGTTCACGTTCGGCTGCCCCTCGCCCGAGGCCGTCGCCGCCCTCGCCGCCGCCGGCACGCTGACCGTCGTCACCGTGACCTCGGC
>NZ_JBAMDC010000158.1:0-13940 GCF_036961605.1 Streptomyces sp. KLMMK | reverse complement strand
GTGCTCGCCGGTCACTCGGCGGGCGGGCACCTCGCGCTGTGTGCGGCCAGTGGGCACGTCCCGCCGGCCGGAGTCGACGCCGTCGTCGCCGTGGCACCCGTCGCCGACCTCGCCCGCGCGCGGGAGCTGCGGCTGAGCGGGGGCGCGGTGGACGACTTCCTGGGCGGTGGGCACCACCCGGAGGCGGATCCGGTCCTCCGCGGCCCCGCCCACATCCCGGTCACGGTCCTCCACGGCACCTCCGACGTGGACGTTCCGGTCGCCCTGTCCCGGTCCTACGCCGCGGCGGCGGCGCGGCACCCCGGGGCGGACGTCACCCTGCGGCTCCTCCCGGGCGTGGGCCACTACGCCCCTGTGACGCCGGGCACGCCGGCCTGCGGCGCGCTGCTGAAGGCGCTGGGGGTGGCAGACCCGGCCGGCGGCCCGGCCGACGGCCCGGCGGGGCCGCCGTAGTCCCTCTCCGGAGGCGGCATCCGTCTTAAGGAGGACACCGAGAGATCCCCATTCATGGGGACGCCCTACGAATCGCCGTTGCCTACGGTTGATGGTGTGACCGACACCTATGAGCCCCGCCTGCGCAGTGAGATGCGAATAGCGAGAGGCGCCCTCGACCGGCTCCGCGAGGACCTCTTCCACGACGCCTTCGCCTTCCGGCCGCTGCCGCCGCTCACCGCGGACCACCGGCTGGTCCGGCTGCTGCCCCGCCGGGCGGCCCGGTACACGCGGTGGCTCCCGCACGCCGCGTTCGCGTCCTTCACCGGCATGGTCATGCTCGTGACCTTCGCCGAAGGGGGCGGGCTGCTCGGCATGGTCGCGGCGCTGTTCGTGGGCGTGCCGATGCTGATGACGCTCTTCCGGCCGGTCGGCGCCTGGTGGCTGTCCTCGGGGGTGCTGCTCTTCACCAGCGTGTTCTTCGGCGGCTACGCCATGGGCCCGTGGAACCCGGTCACCTTCCTCTCGCACCTCGTCGTCATGCTGGTCGTCACCTTGCGGACCCGTCCCCGGGTGGCGGCCGAGATGTGGGTGCTGACCGGCGTGATGGGGGTGTTCATGGGAGTGTTCGCCCGGGCCTTCCGCCCGTACGACCCCATCGGCGGCGACATGGCCCAGCTGATGCTCCTGTCCGGCGTGCTGCTCTTCGCCGCCGCGGCGGTCCGCGGCCTGCGCGAGACCAAGCAGCAGGTCGCCGTCCAGGTGGCCGTCACCGAGGTCGAGCGCTCGCGCCGCACCGTGCTGGAGGAGCGCACGACCATCGCCCGGGAGCTGCACGACGTCGTGGCGCACCACATGTCGGTCGTCGCCATCCAGGCCGAGGCCGCCCCGTACCGGGTCCAGGACACCCCGCCCGAGCTCGCGGCCGCGTTCCAGACGATCCGGGAGAACGCCGTGGCGGCGCTGACCGAGCTGCGCCGGGTCCTCGGCGTCGTGCGCTCGGAGAACCCCGACGCGTTCGCCGACCCGGAGGCCCCGCAGCCCACGCTCGAAGCGCTCCCGGGCCTGATCGAGAACGTGCGCTCCGCGGGCCTGTCCGTCGAGCACGTGACGACGGGCGCCGTGCGGCCGCTGCCGCAGGGCGTGGAGCTGTCGGCGTACCGGATCGTCCAGGAGGCGCTCAGCAACGTCCTGCGTCACGCGCCGGGCGCCCAGGCGCGGGTAGAGGTCAGCTACGTCCTGGGCGGGCTGGGCCTGCGCGTGGTCAACGGCGCGCCGAACCGGCTGGCCAAGCCGTCGCCCGGCGCCGGGCACGGCGTCCTCGGGATGCGCGAGCGCGTCGCGATGCTCAGCGGCGAGATGACCGCGGAGGCGACGGCCGAGGGCGGCTACGAGGTCGCGGTCTTCCTTCCGGTCGCTCCGGGCGAGCAGACCGCTGCGGGCGAGGCCGCCGCATGACCATCCGCGTGATGATCGTGGACGATCAGATGATGGTCCGCGAGGGCTTCTCCGTCCTGCTGAACGCCATGCCGGACATCGAGGTCGTCGGCGAGGCCGTCGACGGCAGGCAGGCTGTGGAAAAGGTCGCCACTCTGCGCCCCGACGTCGTCCTGATGGACATCCGGATGCCCGTCCTCAACGGACTGGAGGCCACCCGGGAGATCATCGCCGCCGACGCGGACGCGAAGGTGCTGGTCCTGACCACCTTCGACCTGGACGAGTACGTCTACCAGGCGCTGCGGGCCGGGGCGAGCGGCTTCCTGCTCAAGGACGCCTCGGCGCGGCAGCTCGCGGACGGTGTGCGGGTGGTGGCCGCGGGGGAGGCGCTGCTGGCGCCGACGGTCACCAAGCGCCTCATCCAGGAGTTCTCCCGGCTGGGCGCGCCCAGGCCGCCCACGCAGGAGCGGGTCGGGGAGCTGACCGAGCGGGAGACGGAGGTGCTCGTGCTGGTCGCGCAGGGGCGCTCCAACTCGGAGATCGCCGAGCACCTCGTCGTCGCCGAGTCGACGGTCAAGACGCACGTCAGCCGCATCCTGGTGAAGCTCGGCCTGCGTGACCGCACGCAGGCGGCGGTCTTCGCCTACGAGGCGGGCCTGGTCACGCCGGGCGGCTGACCGCCGCCCGGCCCGCCGGGGCCCGCCCCTGCCGGTCCCGCCCTCCCGGGCGGCGCCGGCCCTATCCCTGGGGCAGCACCAGCCGCCACCCCTCTGCATGTGCCGTCCACGTCCGCCTGCGGACCGGGCCCGTGAGGGCGTTGTCCGCCCGGTAGCGGAAGGCCGGGCCGGAGATCGTGACCCGGCGGGCGCGCTGACGCCGCGGGTGGTCGGCGTCGTGGGTGTGGACGGTGAGTTCCGCCAGGCCGCCGTCCGCGGCCGCCACGGAGACGCGGGTGACGGGCTGGTCGAGGTCGGTGACGAGCACCCCGTCGGCCTCGATCCGCAGCCGGGTGCAGCCGGGCAGCGGGACGCGTCCGGCGGCCGCCGGGCCGGTCAGCAGGGTGAGCGCGGAGCGGGCCGTGCGCGCGGCGGGGGACCACCACGGCTGGTGACTTTCGCCACCTCCGCCGACCACGCTTTCCGCGGTGGCGCAACCCGGGCCGGGCGCGGCGTCCACGGGCTCCACGGCCGTCGCGCCGCCCTCGCCCGCCTCCGCGGACCCGTTCGGCCCAGTCGTCCCCGCCGGCCCCGTCGGCGCGTCCGTCTCGCCACCGGGCCCGTAGCCGCCCGGGATCCACAGCCCGCCGAGAACCACACCCCCGGCCTCGTCCACCAGTACGTCCAGACGGCGCTCAGTGCCGTCCAGGACGGCCCGGGCGGCGGCGACGGGCCCCAGGGGCACCCCGAGCGTCCTGGCCAGGGAGACGGCCGGCAGGGGCCCCACGGGAACGAGGGACACCGGTATGTCGGCCAGCTCGCGGCGGCGCTGCAGGACGTTCACCACGTGCAGCAGGGCGCTGTCGTCGCCGATGACGACCGGCCGCCGCCGGCCGCGCCGGGCCAGGGCGCGCTCGACCTCCTCGGGCCCGTCCGGCAGACAGATTTTGGTCGCTGCGCCGCCGCGGAGCACATCCCTCGCGATCCGTACGGACTCGCCGTCCATGCGGCGTGCGACCGGGTCGATGACCACGAGCAGAGCCTGCTCGCTGGGGTCTGGAGCCGACACCTCGGTCCTTCCTCAGGTGCTGTTTTTCCCGGGGCACGACCCCCGGGCCCCCGGTCGCGACCCGGGGCCCTGGGTCTTTCTGTTCGTCCCCCGAGCGAAATATTCGGTAATCTCTCGGTGCAAGAGCCCCTGTCGCTGTTGCGCCAGGGGCTTCGTCTATCCGGGGCACCGGTTCGACGGCTCTAGCGGTGGTGTACGCCCTGAGCAAGCGGGGTGACACCACCACGCACGTTGGACATGCCCCGCCCGGAAGGGGTGTACGCCTGTGCCCGCACTTGTGCTGCTCGGTGCTCAGTGGGGTGACGAGGGCAAGGGAAAGGCCACCGACCTCCTCGGTGGATCCGTGGACTATGTGGTGCGCTACCAAGGTGGCAACAACGCCGGCCACACGGTGGTCGTCGGCGACCAGAAATACGCACTGCATCTCCTCCCTTCCGGGATCCTCTCGCCGGGGTGTACCCCGGTCATCGGCAACGGTGTGGTCGTCGACCCGGCGGTCCTGCTCTCCGAGCTGAGCGGGCTGAACGAGCGCGGCGTCGACACGTCGAAGCTGCTGCTCAGCGGTAACGCGCACCTGATCACGCCGTACCACACCACGGTCGACAAGGTGACGGAACGCTTCCTCGGCAAGCGGAAGATCGGCACCACCGGCCGCGGCATCGGCCCGACCTACGCGGACAAGATCAACCGCGTGGGCATCCGCGTCCAGGACCTCTACGACGAGTCGATCCTGGAGCAGAAGGTCGAGGCTGCCCTCGACTTCAAGAACCAGATCCTGGCGAAGCTCTACAACCGCCGCGCGATCGACGCCGCCAAGATCGTCGACGAGCTGCTGGCCTACGCCGAGCAGATCAAGCCGTACGTCGCCGACACGACGCTGATCCTGAACAACGCCATCGACGAGGGCAAGGTCGTCCTCTTCGAGGGCGGCCAGGGCACGCTGCTCGACGTCGACCACGGCACGTACCCCTTCGTCACCTCCTCCAACCCGACCGCGGGCGGCGCCTGCACGGGTGCGGGCGTGGGCCCGACGAAGATCAACCGCGTGATCGGCATCCTGAAGGCCTACACCACGCGCGTCGGCGCCGGCCCGTTCCCGACCGAGCTGTTCGACAAGGACGGCGAGGCGCTGCGCACCATCGGCGGCGAGCGCGGTGTGACCACCGGCCGTGACCGCCGCTGCGGCTGGTTCGACGCGGTCATCGCCCGCTACGCCACCCGCGTCAACGGCCTGACGGACTTCTTCCTCACCAAGCTCGACGTGCTCACCGGCTGGGAGCAGATCCCGGTCTGCGTCGCCTACGAGATCGACGGCAAGCGCGTCGAGGAGCTGCCCTACAGCCAGAGCGACTTCCACCACGCGAAGCCGATCTACGAGATGCTGCCGGGCTGGACCGAGGACATCTCCAAGGCCAAGACCTTCTCGGAGCTGCCGAAGAACGCCCAGGCGTACGTGAAGGCGCTCGAGGAGATGTCGGGTGCGCCGATCTCCGCGATCGGCGTCGGCCCGGGCCGTGACGAGACGATCGAGATCAACTCGTTCCTTTCGTAGATCGTCCGCTTCCCGAGGGAAGCAGCACGCGCGCGTGCACGGCGCCCCGGTGGCTCACGGCCACCGGGGCGCCGGCCTTTTCGGGCCTGCCGCCGCGTTCAGGCGATCTTCGGGTATCAGCCGGTCTTCCGGTAGATCAGTGACGCATCTTTCGTGCCCGAGTCGGCGAAGTCGCGCCGCATCCTGCCGTCCGGGAGCAGCACCAGGTCCGAGGCGGAGCCGGGCTGGCAGGCGGAGGCCGGGTTGGCCCGGGTGACGCTGGACGGGCCGAGGCGCAGGGGGTCCCCGCCGGTGCCGCCGCCGGTCGCGGTCGTGCTCCACTGGCAGGTGTAGGAGGTGCCGTCGTCGAGGACGCCGCTGCCCTGGATGGTGACGGTGACGACGGTGCCCCGCGCGATGGTGATGGTCCGGCTGTTGGTGCGCGTACCGCTGCCGAAGGCGGTCTGCCAGGTGCCCAGGAACGCCTGCGGGCCCGTTGCGGCGCCGGTGCTGTCGTCGCCCGGGGCCGGGCTGGTGGCGGGCGCGGGGGTGGAGCCGCTCGTGGCGGGGGCGGACGGTGCGCTCGTGCCCGGGGCGGCGGAGTGCGCGGGGCTGGTGCCGCCCGCGCTGTCCTTGGCGGAGTCCTGCTGCTTGAGGAGGAAGAGCACGCCTCCTCCGGCGATCAGGCCGGCGGCCACCACGGCGGCGAGGATGACGGGTGTGCGCGAGCGGTGCGGCGCGGGCGGTCCGTAGGGGAGGGGCCCGGCGACGTAGGTGCCCGAGTCGTAGGGGCCCGGGGCGTGTCCGGGGGCGTGGCCGTACGGGTGCGGCTGCGGCTGCGGATAGCCGTAGGGCGCAGGCGTCGGTGCGGCGGGCGGCAAGGGCTGCGCGGGCGGGGGCGGCGGGCCGCCGGCCGTGATGGTCGGCGGGTCCTGCCGGGTGGGCGGCAGGGCGGCCGGTGCCCCCGCCGGGGATATCGCCGTGGGCGCGTGCCCGGGCTCCTCGCGCTCCGGGGTCCGTACGGGCTCCTCCACGTCCAGCAGCTGGACGGCGTGCCGCCCGAGCTGGGCGACGAGCCCGCCCGGCAGCCAGGGTTCGGCGGACCGCAGGTCGCCGAGCAGCTCCTCGGCGCCGGTGACCTCCAGGACCTGCGCGGGCGTCGGCCGCTCCTGCGGGTCCTTCGCGAGGAACGAGGTGATCAGCGGGCGCAGTCCGGCCGGTACCCCGGTCAGGTCCGGCTCCTCCTCCGCGATCCGGAACATGAGGGCGTGGACGCCGCTGTCCGCCGTGCCGAAGGGCATCCGGCCGGTGGCCGCGTAAGCCAGCACGGAGCCCAGGCAGAAGACGTCGCTGGCGGGCGTGATCCGGCCGCCGCGCACCTGCTCGGGCGACATGAAGCCGGGGGAGCCGACGGTCGCGCCGGTGCGGGTGAGGCCGCCGCCGTCGGCGACGGTCTCCAGGGCGCGGGCGATGCCGAAGTCGATGACGCGCGGGCCGTCGAGGGTGATCAGCACGTTGGACGGCTTGAGGTCGCGGTGGACGATGCCGGCGGCGTGGACGGCCTGCAGGGCGCGCGCGAGGCCGGCGCCGAGGATGCGCACGGAGCGTTCGGGCAGCGGCCCGAAGTCCCGGTCGACGACCTGGCGCAGGGAGGGCCCGGCGATGTAGGCGGTGGCGACCCAGGGGGTCTCCGCCTCGGTGTCCGCGTCGAGGACGGAGGCGGTCCACTCCCCGCCCACCTGGCGGGCGCTGTCCACTTCCTGGCGGAAGCGCCGCCGGAACTCCTCCTGGCCGGCGAGCTCGGGGTGGACGAGCTTGACCGCGACCGTGCGGCCCCGGTCCGAGCGGGCCAGGTAGACCCGGCCCATGCCGCCCGCGCCGAGCCGCCCGAGCAGCCGGTACGCGCCGAGTGTGCGTGGGTCCTCTGGCCTCAGGCTGTCCATGAGCAGGTCCTCCGTGTCCCCCGTGTTTCCTTGCGGAGAATAGCGGGAGCACAAAGAACCGGGACCCCGCACTCGGAAAGTACGTGGCCCCGGTCCGCACCGCCCGGCAACCGGGCGGCGGCTGGGAGAGCGTCAGGCCGGAATGATGTTCTCCGCCTGGGGGCCCTTCTGGCCCTGGGTGACGTCGAAGGTGACCTTCTGGCCCTCCTGCAGTTCCCGGAAGCCCTGAGTTGCGATGTTCGAGTAGTGGGCGAAGACGTCGGCGCCGCCCCCGTCCTGGGCGATGAACCCGAATCCCTTCTCCGAGTTGAACCACTTCACGATGCCGGTAGCCAAGATGATCTCCTCGATGGCGGCGGTGCCGGAATTCCCGGGCACCGCGGAATTACGCGTCGCGGTAAGGCCCTTCGGACCGCAGGCCCGTAAAACACAGCGGCGCCTGAAGGTCGTAGACCTTCAGGCGCGCATATGACTGGGTCTATAACTGCAACGGAAAGTGACCGTAGCATGTGGCTCGTACCATTCGCGGAATTTGCGCATTTCCCTGGTCGTTGCGGCGTGGCGGGCCGCCGGTGCGCCGCCGGCGCGGTGCGGCGGACCGCCCGGCAGTATGTCGCCGGGTGCGGCAAGAGCCATACACAGTGCCGGTGTCGGGCCGGACCGGGCCTGCCTACGCTGGCCGTTGTCCACCGCAGGGGCACCTCCCGGACCGATCCGAGGTAACGACCGTGAGCACGCAGCACCCCACCGCCGACCCCGCAGCCGGCGCCGCAGTCAAGGCCGCCGACCGCGCGCACGTCTTCCACTCCTGGTCCGCGCAGGGCCTCATCGACCCGCTGGCCGTGGCGGGCGCCGAAGGCTCCTACTTCTGGGACTACGACGGCAACCGCTACCTGGACTTCTCCTGCCAGCTGGTCAACACCAACATCGGCCACCAGCACCCCAAGGTCGTCGCCGCGATCCAGGAGCAGGCGGCGCGGATGTGCACGATCGCCCCGGGCTTCGCGGTGGACGTGCGCGCCGAGGCCGCCCGCCTCGTCGCCGAGCGCACCCCCGGCGACCTCGACAAGATCTTCTTCACCAACGGCGGTGCCGAGGCCGTCGAGAACGCCGTCCGCATGGCCCGCCTGCACACCGGCCGGCCCAAGGTGCTGAGCGCCTACCGCTCGTACCACGGCGCGACCGCCGCCGCGATCAACCTCACCGGCGACCCGCGCCGCTGGCCGTCCGACACCGCCTCGGCCGGCGTGGTGCACTTCTGGGCGCCGTTCCTCTACCGCTCGCCGTTCCACTCCGACAGCGAGCAGCAGGAGTGCGAGCGCGCCCTGGCCCACCTGGAGAACACGATCGTCTTCGAGGGGCCGGCCACCGTCGCCGCGATCGTCCTGGAGACCGTGCCCGGCACGGCCGGGATCATGGTCCCGCCGCCCGGCTACCTCGCGGGCGTCCGCGAGATCTGCGACCGTTACGGGATCGTGTTCGTCCTCGACGAGGTCATGGCGGGCTTCGGGCGCACGGGCCGCTGGTTCGCCGCCGATCACTTCGGCGTCACCCCCGACCTGCTGACCTTCGCCAAGGGCGTCAACTCCGGCTATGTGCCCCTGGGCGGCGTCGCGATCTCCGCGGAGATCGCCGCGACCTTCGACGAGCGGCCCTACCCCGGCGGGCTCACCTACTCCGGGCACCCGCTCGCCTGCGCCTCCGCCGTGGCGACGATCAACGCGATGGCCGAGGAGGGCATCGTGGAGAACGCCGCCCGGATCGGCGAGCAGGTCCTCGGCCCCGGCCTGCGGGAGCTCGCCGAGCGTCACCCGAGCGTCGGCGAGGTGCGTGGCACGGGCGTCTTCTGGGCCCTGGAACTGGTCAAGGACCGGGCCACGCGCGAGCCGCTGGTGCCGTACAACGCGGCGGGCGAGGCCAACGCCCCCATGGGGGCCTTCGCCGCGGCCTGCAAGAAGTCGGGCCTGTGGCCGTTCGTGAACATGAACCGCACCCACGTCGTGCCGCCCTGCACCGTCACCGAGGAGGAGGCCAAGGAGGGCCTCGCGATCCTGGACGAGGCGCTGACGGTCGCCGACGGCTTCACGGCCTGAGGCGGCCGGAAGGCCACGGAACCCCCTCCGAACCCCTCCGAACCCCTTCGGCACCCCTTCGGAGGGGACTCCGGAATTCCTCCGCCCGCCCGGCCCACTCGTGACGGTACGAACCCCATGGGGTACCGTGCCCCGTTCCTGTGCGCACGGCCATATTGCCCGGGACGGCCCTCGCATATCCTCTGCGGAGCCGTCTGCACATGGCGCGCGGCCAGGGAAGGGGAGACGGAGAACGATGCCGGGCAGCGAGGCTGTCAGACGCACGACGCTGCGCGAGCAGATCGCCGATGCCTTGCGCGACGAGGTCATAGCGGGGCGGCTTCCCGCCGGCCGTCAGTTCACGGTCAAGGAGATCGCCGAGCAGTACGGCGTCTCCGCCACCCCCGTGCGCGAGGCGCTGCTCGACCTGTGCGCGCAGGGCCTGCTCGGCGTGGAGATGCACAAGGGCTACCGCGTACGCGAATTCACCTACGCCGACTTCCGGGACATGGTCGAGGCCCGCTCCCTGATCGTCGAGGGCATCTTCCGCCGCTCGCCCGACCGCGCGCTGCGCAGCGTCACCCCCGCCGCGCTGGCCTCCGTGCGGCGCCGGGCCGAGGAGGCCTCCAGGGCCGCCGCCGCGGGCGATCTGGACATCCTCATCGGCTACGACCTCCGGTTCTGGCGCGAACTCTCCGCAATGGTGGGGAACCCGTACATATCCGACTTCCTCAATACGGTCCGGGTGCAGGGCTGGGTCTTCACCGTCCCGCTGCTGCGCCGGATGCCCTCGCTCCGCGGGCGCCTGTGGCACAGCCACGGTGAACTGGTCGAGGCCGTGGCCCAGCAGAACGCGGCCGAGGCCGAGCGCATCATCACCGCGTACAACCAGCACTCCCTGGCGCTGATCGAGGCCTCCCGCCCGGTGTGACAACCGGCCCGGCGGCACTACGCTGGCTCGACCATCGCATCGACGGCCGGTGTGCGTGAGCGGGCAGGTCCCGGACGGCCGGGACGCCCGTGCGCACGGAAGCCGTTGCATCGTCGCGAACGAGAGTGAGTTCACGTGGCCTGTGACCTCTGGCTGGTCCCCCTCGTCGACGTGCTGTGCCACAGCCCCGACAACCCCTTCGCCGAGGAGATCGCCGCGTACGACAAGGCGCTCGGCGAGGCCGGACTGCCGCCCGTCCCCGTCTTCGGCTATATGCCGGGGCTCTCGGGGGACGTCGCGCCCGTAGCGGGCTTCGACTACGACGCGCTGCACTTCCTGCGCCGCGCCCACCTGCTGAACCTGTGCGGCCTCGCCGTCACCCCCGTGGACGAACTAGGCGGGGACTACGAGCAGTTGCTGGAGATGTTCGAGACGACGGCGCAGCAGTCCCACCTGGTGTGGCACTACGACCACGCCGGCGCGTACGTCCCGGTGGACTTCGCGCACCCGCTGACCAACGACGAACTGCTGGAGGGCGGCGGCCCCTTGGGCTCCAGCCAGGGTCTGCTGCGCGAACTGCACGCCGTGGCACCGGCGCTGGGCATCGACCCCGCCAACCCGCCCGCCGCACCGGCCGCGCCGGAACGGCCCACGGGGCTGGAGGAGCGGGCGGCGCCGGGGCCGCAGGACGACAGCCCCTTCGCCCGGGAGCGGCACGTCTGGCTGGGGCTGCACGCCGCGGCGACGCGCAGCCTGGGCCAGGGATCGATGATCGTCTTCAGCTGAGGCGGATCCGGCTCCGCGGCGCGTCGTACGGGCCGACTCCACGCGACCGGGCGTGGCGCGGGGCCGGACGTCAGCGCGGGGACTCCGGGGGCCGCTGCCGCGGCATGTTCGGCCGGGTCCCCGGGGGCAGCGGGAAGCGCGGCAGCGGGCCGCCGCCCTCGCCCCGCGGGCCCCACGACACCAGCGACTGCGTGAGCAGCGGCGTCGGCCCCGCCCGGAACTCCACCATCCAGTCGGCCGTCTCCGCCCGTACGAGCTCGGACACGTCCTCGGAGAAGCGCCGCAGCACGCTCAGACAGCGCTCGGCCGCCTCGCTGGCCGTGCCCTCGGTCGGGCCGAGCACCTCGCGGACGCACTCCGACGCCCAGTCGAACTGCAGCGCCTCCAGCCGCCGCTGCACGGCCTGCGCCGTGGCCACGGCCCGCATCCAGCCCGACGTCAGGCCGAAGTAGCGGTCACAGGCGACGCAGGCCACCGAACCGAGCAGCACCAGGAATCCCCAGGCGCAGCCGGTGCGGACGACGTTCGTCAGCTGGAGCAGCGGCAGGGCCGAGCCCACCACCGCGCAGGCCGCGGCGCCGATGCGCAGCGCCCGCGCCCACCGGCGTTTCCACGCCCGGTCCGCCAGATACCAGTCGACCAGGTACAGGGCGCCGTTCTCCACCCAGCGGTACAGCTCATCGAGACGCTCCGCCGGTTCCCCCCAGTCGCCGAGCGGGAAGGTGCGGCCGCGCAGATCGCCGCGGTGCCTCCCACTCTGCTCGCGGGGGAGCCCCTCGGGCTGCATCTCCGGCTGGCTCACCCGTGCACTCCCTCTGCCGCATGCGGATCGCGAGCCCCCTTCCTACCGCCGAACGGTCGGTCTTGGAGACAAGATCGCTGCTTTTCCGCCCGTAAGCGCAGACGAATCCGGTATAAGCCGCGGTTCGGCATCACCCGAAAGAGTGGGTGGCCGGGGTGGGCCCGCTGTTCGCCGCTTGTCCCGCGGCCGTACGGGGCCGCTGCAGTGACGTTTCCGCGAGTCGTCATACCGACCCTGGAAAGCGATCAGTCGACGAGGCAATAGGGTGACCGGTGTGAAGGTCCTCGTCATCGGCGGCGGCGCCCGCGAACACGCCCTGTGCCGCTCACTCTCCCTCGATCCCGACGTCACCGCGCTGCACTGCGCCCCCGGCAATGCCGGGATCGCCGAGGTCGCCGAGGTGCACCAGGTGGACGCCCTCGACGGCACGGCCGTCGCCGGCCTCGCCGCGTCCCTGGGCGCGGACCTGGTGGTCGTCGGCCCCGAAGCCCCGCTGGTCGCGGGCGTCGCAGACGCCCTGCGCGAGCGGGGCTTTCCTGTCTTCGGGCCCTCGGCGCAGGCCGCGGAGCTCGAGGGCTCCAAGGCGTTCGCCAAGGACGTCATGGCCGCGGCCGGCGTCCCCACGGCCCGCGCCTACGTCTGCACCACGCCCGCGGAGATCGACGCCGCGCTCGACGCCTTCGGCGCGCCGTACGTCGTCAAGGACGACGGCCTGGCCGCCGGCAAGGGCGTCGTCGTCACCGGCGACCTGGCCGCCGCCCGCGAGCACGCGCTGGCCTGCGGCCGCGTCGTGATCGAGGAGTTCCTGGACGGCCCCGAGGTCTCCCTCTTCGCCGTCACCGACGGCGAGACGGTCGTCCCCCTCCAGCCCGCCCAGGACTTCAAGCGTGCCCTCGACGGCGACGAGGGGCCGAACACGGGCGGCATGGGCGCGTACTCGCCGCTGCCCTGGGCCGACCCCAAGCTGGTGGACGAGGTCCTGCAGACGGTCCTGCAGCCCACCGTGGACGAGCTGCGCCGCCGCGGCACGCCCTTCTCCGGCCTGCTCTACGCCGGTCTCGCGATCACCTCGCGCGGCGTCCGCGTGATCGAGTTCAACGCCCGCTTCGGCGACCCCGAGACGCAGGTCGTCCTCGCCCGCCTGCAGACGCCCCTGGCGGGGCTCCTGCACGCCGCCGCCACGGGCACGCTCGCGTCCCTGCCCCCGCTGCGCTGGAGCGACGGCGCGGCCGTCACGGTCGTCGTCGCCTCGCACAACTACCCGGGCACCCCGCGCACGGGTGACGTCATCGAGGGCCTGGCGGAGGCCGCGGAGCTCGACGACGCCTACGTCCTGCACGCGGGCACGGCCCACGACGCGGAGGGCCGCGTGGTCAGCGCGGGCGGCCGCGTCCTGTCGGTGACGGCCACGGGCCCGGACCTCGGAACGGCCCGCACGCGCGCGTACGCGGCGGTCTCCCGCATCGACCTCCCGGGCTCCCACCACCGCACGGACATCGCCGCCCGGGCCGCGGAGGGTTTGTAGGGGTTTCCTCGCCGGTGCGGGGCGACACCCCGTACCGGCAAGTAGGTCACCCCCTATACGTTGAGCCCGCCCGGCAAAGTCCCCGGCTTTGACCAAAGCCATTCCATCGGGTGACCGGTTGGCCAACTAGCTGACGCGCGCCCCACCCCCAACTAGGGTGCGGCGCAAGCGAAGTGCCGGGCGGAAGTGCCGGGCATCAGGCGAGCATCAGGCGACTGGCCCACCGGCATTGCGATGTCAGAGGCCGGTGCCACAGTGGGGGGAGAGCAACGCCCCCCGGCGTTGCGTCCGCTGTCGCACTCCTCGGTCCGAGGTTCCGACGGAGCACAAACTGGCAACAGGGGGTGATCGGTCTCGTGGCAGGTCCGGAAGCAGGCGTGCTCGTCGCACGCGCCCAAGCCCTCGCGGTGCTGCGCATCCGCAGCGCCGCGCTGGCCGTCGCCCTGCTGCCGGCGGCGGCCGCCACCGTGCTGGCGGCCGGTATCGCCATGGGCCGCATCCCGGACGGCGGGGCCTGGTCCACCGCCCGCTGGGCGCTCCTCGGCGCCGCGGTCCTCACCCTCGCCCTCACGGCGGCCGTCGCCGCCGTGGTCGCCCGGGCCAGGCCCGCCCTGAGCCCCACGGTCCCCATCCCGCAGGAGAAGGCGCCCGACCTCTACCGGCTGGTCCGTGACCTCGCCGAGCGCCTGGAGGTCCCGGCCCCGTCGGCCATGGCCCTCACCCCCGACTGCGACAGCTGGCTGGAGGACCGCACCC
>NZ_JBAMDC010000157.1:0-13987 GCF_036961605.1 Streptomyces sp. KLMMK | reverse complement strand
CCGGAGGGGCGGGCGCGGGAGGAGCCGGAGGGGCGGGGGCAGGAGGAGCCGGGGCGGGCGGCGCCGGGGCGGGCGGTCTGGCGTTGCGGCACTTCAGCCACACCTCTGCGTCCACGGTGAGCACGTGCGCAGTGATGTCCAGGCACCCCTGGCCGTTGTCGGTCACTTCCGCTCGGGCGTTGCCGCCCAGTGCGTTCACGGCGACGTGCGACGGCGGATGCGGTGGCAGCAGGCTCGGCAGGCGGTGCAGGACGGCGTTCACCGACGTGTTGCCCGTGGCGACGCTCGCACCCCCGTCGTCGGCCGCCGCCTCGCCCGTCATCGCCAGCGCAGCAGCCGTGGCCAGCATCACCGCATACCGTGTTCTCCGCCGCCCCGTCACGCGGAACAGCCTGCACGCCCTTCGACGGCTCCAACTCCCGTTCCCACCAGATTCCTCCGATGGGCGGAAAATTGCGTGAGCACATCACGATGAGCGCGCGGCGGGGGCGTCCGGCGTCCGGAAACCCGGTGAACGGATAATGATTGGGCATTCCACGCATCCGGCCCGCAGAATGCACCCATGAACGACCGGCTCGACGACACCCGCGACACCCCCGACACCCCTGACGCAACCCCGGCGACGGACTGGACGGCACCACCCGTCACCACGCCCGTCACCGCGGACCTCCTGCGCGGCGCCCTGGACCTGGAGTACACCGAACACGGGGTACTGCCGCACCGGCTGCCGGCCCGGGCCCGGGCGCAGTGCGCCGACGGCCGGCTGGCCATGGCGGAGGCCCAGCCCTCCGGCGTGCGGCTGGTGTTCCGCACGCGGGCCGGGGTCATCGAGCTGGACGCCCTCCGCACCAAGAACGTCTACCAGGGCGCCCCGCCCCGCCCCGACGGCGTCTACGACCTGTTCGTCGACGGCAGCCCGGCCGGGCGGGCGAGCGTGACCGGCGGCAACGTCCTGATGGTGGACATGGCCACCGGGTCCGCGGAAACCCGTCCCGGCCCGGTCGGCACCGTCCGGTTCGCCGGCCTGCCCGACCGCGTCAAGGACGTCGAGATCTGGCTGCCGTACAACGAGATCACCCAGCTGGTCGCCCTGCGCACGGACGCTCCCGTCGAGCCCCTGCCCGACGGGGACCGCAAGAAGTGGCTGCACCACGGCAGTTCGATCAGTCACGGCTCGGATGCCGCAAGCCCCAGCACGACCTGGCCCGCGCTGGCCGCTTCCCTCGGCGGCGTGGAACTCACCAACCTGGGGCTGGGCGGCAGCGCGCTGCTCGACCCGTTCACCGCCCGTGCACTGCGCGACACCCCCGCGGACCTGATCAGCATCAAGATCGGCATCAATCTCGTCAACACCGACCTGATGCGCCTGCGCGCCTTCGGCCCGGCGGTACACGGCTTCCTCGACACCGTCCGCGAGGGCCATCCCACCACTCCGCTCCTGGTCGTCTCCCCCGTCCTGTGCCCCATCCACGAGGACACCCCCGGTCCCAGCGCCCCGGACTTCAGCAGGATCAGCGAGGGGAAGCTGCAGTTCCGGGCCGCGGGCGACCCCGCGGAACGCGCCGCCGGAAAGCTGACCCTCAACGTCATCCGGGACGAGCTGGCACGCCTGGTGGAGCAGCGGGCGGCCGACGATCCGCACCTGCACTACCTCGACGGCCGCGAGCTCTACGGCGAGGCGGACTTCGCCGAACTGCCGCTGCCCGACCAGCTCCACCCGGATGCCGCGGCACACCGCCGCATCGGCGAACGCTTCGCCGCCCTGGCCTTCGGCTCCGGCGGCCCATTCGCCGCCACGGGCGTCTGAAGCACCCGCTCAACACCCGTTCAATGCCCGTTCAATGCCCGTTCAATGCCCGTTCAATGCCCGGTCAGTGCCCGGTCAGTGCCCGGTCAGCGCCCCGTCCGGTCCGCCGGGCGGATGCGCATGGCGGTCGGCGAGCCGTCGCCGAGGTAGTCCGCGACGCATCCGTACCGGCCGGGCCGGGCCGCCGCCACGAGGCCCAGGCAGGCACCCAGCGCCCGCTGCCCGAAGGCGTTGGGGTGCATGGATTCCTCCAGCGTCCCCTGGGTGTTTGCGTAGTCGAGGAAGCGGAACCACTCGTGCTGACGGGCGTCGGGGCCGGTGGCTCCCACCTGGGTGGTGCCGAGGGCGCAGACCTCGTGTCCCGCCATCGTGTCCTTGAGGTCGAGGAAGTCCGCGCCCCGGGACGCGGCGACGTCACCGATCACGGCGGACAGCCGGGGGACGAGGGTGTAGCGGGCCCAGGAGGCGTCCCGGTCGTTGAAGGGACAGCCGTCCCTGCGCAGGCGGTTCGGGTCGCCTTCGCGCAGGCGGAACTCCTCGCCTCCGGGGAGGGGCGACGGGTACGACTGCAGGACGAGCCGGTAGTCGCCGTCGCCGTAACCGGCGGCCGCCATCGTGGCCCGGACGTCGTCCACGACCGCGGACACCTTCGCCTGGACGGCGGGCAGCTTACGGTCGGCCTCCGCGGCCTGCTTCTTCCAGCACAGGCGGCTGAACGCCCAGTCGTAGGCGCAGTCGCCGATGATGGTGCCGAATCCGAGGTCGTTCCCGCCGATGGAGAGGGTGACGAGCGTGACCTTCTTGGTGCGGGCGATCTGTGCGAGCCGGTCGGCCTGCGGTGCCTCTCCGTTGAGGGGCAGTCCGCCCCGTGCGGCGCTCAGGACGTGCTGCGTCTCGGCGCCGGAGCAGGCGAGGTTGATGCGTTCGGCCACGGGCAGGGGCGCGGTGAGGATCTCCGCGACGTCCGAGCGGTGGCAGCCGCCGACCGCCGCGGTCGCGCCGTAGACGCGCCCGGGGTCGTACGCCGTACCGGTCCAGGCCCGGTCGGTGCCGTTGCGGCCCTTGTCGTAGCGGTCGGTGTTGCCGAGCCAGCGGCCGCCCTCGCCGGAGATGAAGCTGTCCCCGAGCGCGACCGCCACGGACGGGCCGGCGGGCGGGGCCGGTGTCGAAGGCGGAGCCACGGCCGCGGCCGGGGCCGGATCCGCGGCCTGTACGGGGGCGGCGCTCGTAAGTGCCGCCAAGGTACTGAGGATCGTGCCGGCGAGTATGGTGCGCGCGGGGCGGCGGGCCTGTCTGGAACGGGCGCGGCGTAAGTACACGGGGAGTCCTCTCGGTCGGCGAGTTGCGGCAATGAGGAAACCCTCGGTCCGGTGCCGGCACAAGAGTTGTCACACGGAACAGATCCAACCGGTCCGACGGATCAGACGGGTCAGACGGATCAGACGGGTCCCAGGGGTGCTACCGCTGCCCGGCCCGGAACGCACGGCGATAGGCGCCGGGGGTCGTGCCCAGGGCGCTGAGGAAGCGCCTGCGGAGGTTGGTGGCCGAGGAGAGGCCGACGCGGCGGGCGACGGCGTCCAGCGGGAGGTCCGAGGACTCCAGCAGCTCCCGGGCCGCCGTGATCCGCTGGGACAGCAGCCACTGCCCGGGGCTGGTGCCGAGCTGATCCGTGAACCTCCGGGCCAGGGTGCGCGCCGAGACGCCCGCGTGCGCGGCGAGGTCGTCGAGGGCCAGTGGTTCGCCGAGTCTGCCGGTGGCCCACTCCAGCACGGGCGCAAGCGTGCCCTCCATCTGCAAGGGGTGCGGCGGCGCCGCATACTGCAGCTGCCCGCCCTCGCGGTGGGGCGGCATGACCATGCTCCGTGCGACATCCGCTGCGTAGCGGGCGCCGTGGTCGGTGCGGACCAGGTGCAGGCACAGGTCGATCCCGGCCCCGGAACCCGCGCTGGTGGCCACGTCACCGTGATCCACGTAGAGCACGTCCGCGGCGAGCCCGACCGCCGGGAAGCGCAGGGCGAACTCCTGCGCCAGCGCCCAGTGCGTGGTGGCCTCCCGACCGTCCAGCAGCCCCGCGTGTGCCACGACGAAGGCCCCGGAGCAGATGCTGACGACTCGCGCCCCGCGGGCGTGAGCGCGGCGCACGGCACGGAGCACTGCGGGCGAAGGCTGCTCGTCGGTGGGGAGCCACCCCGGGACGATCACGGTGTCCGCCCGGTCGAGCGCGTCCAGCCCGTCGGTCACGACCATGTCGTACCCGGCGCTCGTGGGGACGGGGCCCGGGGTCTCCGCGCAGACGCCGAACGTGTAGCGGGTGGGCAGTCCTCGGCGCTCGGTCCCGAAGACGTCGGCCGCGCAGGCGAGCTGGAAGGTCGACTGCGGGGAGTGGACGAGGGCCACTACGCGATGCAGGTGCGTGTGCATGGCAGGAAAGTACCGCAGCATGTCATTCTTGACACTCGGCGCGGCGACCACGGTCGGCCAGGCTTTCCCCATGGCAACAGAACAGAGCACCTCCGCCGCCGCACCCTCTTCCGCCCCCTCTTCCGCCGCCCTCTCTTCCGCCTCCGCCTATACGTGGTCGGCCGTGCAGGACGCTCCCGTTCACGAGCTCTTCCCCGGCATCCGCCTGCGCCCGCTGTGGAGCGGCGACCACGGCGCGAAGGCCCTCGTGGTGGAGCTGGACCCCCACGCGTGCTGGGAGGGAGTGGATCTCCACGAGCCGGGCCCCGAGGAGGTCTACGTGATCTCCGGGACCTTCAACGACGGCGACCGCGACTATCCGGCCGGCTCGTTCATCCACGCCCCCGCGGGCTCCTCACACGTACCGCAGACGACGACCGGCTGCACGCTGTTCGTCTTCTACCCCGAGGGCTAGTTCCCCGCGCCCGTACGGGCCGGAGGCCGGGGGCCGGAGCCCGGAGGCCGGGCACATCGGCGCCCGGCCCCGTGGGATGGGATCCTGGTCGCGTGAACTTGGAGGACCTCGTCCGGCTGCGCCGGGCCCGCGACCTGATGGACCGCGACTACGCGAAGCCGCTCGACGTGCCGGCGCTGGCGCGCACCGCCCTGATGTCGACGGGCCACTTCTCCCGCAGCTTCCGCGCCGCCTTCGGGGAGACGCCGTACAGCTACCTGATGACGCGCCGGATCGAGCGGGCGAAGGCGCTGCTGCGGCGGGGTGACCTGACGGTCACGGAGGTCTGCTTCGAGGTCGGCTGTACGTCGCTGGGGTCGTTCAGCTCACGGTTCACCGAGCTGGTGGGCGAGAGCCCGAGCGCGTACCGGGCCCGCCGCCATGACGACGGCGCCTCCATCCCGCCCTGCATCGCCAAGATCCGCACGCGACCGGTCAGAAATGGAGAAGCGAAACCCGACCCCCGCCCGTAGCGTAAAACGCATGGACATCAAGCTTTCCTCGTGCTTCATCGCCGTCGACGACCACGACAAGGCGCTCGCCTTCTACCGGGACGTGCTCGGCCTGGAGGTGCGCAACGACGTCGGGTTCGAGGGGATGCGCTGGGTGACCGTCGGCGCGCCGTCGCAGCCCGACGTGAACATCGTTCTCGAACCGCCCCTCGCGGACCCGAACGCCTCGGCCGCCGACAAGCAGGCCATGGCGGAACTGCTGGCCAAGGGCCAGCTGCGCGGCGTCATCTTCCACACCGACGACTGCGACGCCACCTTCGAGCGCGTCCGCGCCGCGGGCGGCGAGGTGCTGCAGGAGCCGGTCGACCAGCCGTACGGCGTCCGCGACTGCGCCTTCCGCGATCCCTCCGGCAACATGCTGCGCTTCACCCAGCCTCGCAGGCAGTGAGCCCCGCGCCCGCGAGCCGGGCGCTGCCCCCGCCGACGACCGAGGCCCGGCCGCGAAGACGGCCCTGCGTAACCGATGGAGATACGAAACCCGATGAGCACGGCCAAGACGAGCACGGCCAAGAAGACGAAGGCGAACACGAAGTCGCCTGCGCCGCACACTGCCGACAGCCACGATCTGATCCGTGTGCACGGCGCGCGCGTGAACAACCTCAAGGACGTCAGCATCGAGATCCCCAAGCGCCGGCTGACGGTGTTCACGGGCGTCTCCGGTTCGGGCAAGAGCTCGCTGGTGTTCGACACGATCGCCGCGGAGTCGCAGCGGCTGATCAACGAGACCTACAGCGCCTTCGTTCAGGGCTTCATGCCCACGCTGGCACGGCCCGAGGTGGACGTGCTGGACGGGCTGACGACCGCGATCATCGTCGACCAGCAGCGGCTGGGGGCCGATCCCCGCTCCACCGTCGGCACCGTCACCGACGCCCACGCGATGCTGCGCATCCTCTTCAGCCGGCTCGGGAAACCGCACATCGGCCCGCCCAGCGCGTACTCCTTCAACACCGCCTCGGTCCGGGCGAGCGGCGCGATCACGGTCGAGCGCGGTACCAAGAAGGCGGTGAAGGCGACCTACGAGCGCACCGGCGGCATGTGCCCGCGCTGCGAGGGCCGGGGCGCGGTCTCGGACATCGACCTCACCCAGCTCTACGACGACTCCAAGTCCCTCAGCGAGGGCGCGCTCACGATCCCCGGCTACAGCATGGACGGATGGTACGGCCGCATCTTCACCGGCTGCGGCTTCTTCGACCCGGACAAGCCGATCCGCAAGTACACCAAGCGGGAGCTGCACGACCTCCTCCACAAGGAGCCGACCAAGATCAAGGTCGACGGCATCAACCTGACGTACGAGGGGCTGATCCCGAAGATCCAGAAGTCGATGCTGTCCAAGGACATCGACGCGCTGCAGCCGCACATCCGGGCGTTCGTCGAGCGGGCGACGACGTTCGCCACCTGCCCCGAGTGCGACGGCACCCGGCTCAGCGAGGGGGCCCGGTCCTCGAAGATCAAGAAGATCAGCATCGCCGACGCCTGCGCGATGGAGATCAGGGACCTGGCCGAGTGGGTCCGCCGCCTCAAGGAGCCGTCGGTGGCACCGCTGCTCACCGCGCTGCAGCAGACCCTCGACTCGTTCACCGAGATCGGTCTGGGCTACCTCTCGCTCGACCGGCCCTCGGGCACGCTGTCGGGCGGTGAGGCGCAGCGCGTCAAGATGATCCGCCACCTCGGTTCCTCGCTCACCGACGTCACGTACGTCTTCGACGAGCCCACCACGGGCCTGCACCCCCATGACATCAGCCGGATGAACGACCTGCTGCTGCGGCTGCGGGACAAGGGCAACACGGTGCTCGTCGTGGAGCACAAGCCGCAGGCGATCGCGATCGCCGACCACGTCGTCGACCTCGGGCCCGGTGCCGGTACGGGCGGCGGCACGGTCTGCTTCGAGGGCACGGTGGAGGGGCTGCGGGCGGGCGGCACCGTCACCGGCCGCCACCTCGACGACCGGGCCGGCCTCAAGGAGACGGTGCGCAGGCCCACCGGGAAGCTTCCGGTCCGCGGCGCGACGGAGCACAACCTGCGAAACGTGGACGTCGACATCCCGCTCGGCGTGCTGACCGTCGTCACCGGCGTCGCGGGCTCCGGCAAGAGCTCGCTCGTGCCCGGATCGATCCCCGCCGACGAGGGCGTCATCTCGGTCGGCCAGGGCGCGATCCGCGGCTCCCGGCGCAGCAACCCGGCCACCTACACCGGGCTCCTCGACCCGGTCCGCAAGGCGTTCGCAAAGGCCAACGGCGTCAAGCCGGCCCTGTTCAGCGCCAACTCCGAGGGCGCCTGCCCCACGTGCAACGGCGCCGGCGTCATCTACACCGACCTGGCGATGATGGCCGGCGTCGCCACCACCTGCGAGGACTGCCAGGGCAAGCGGTTCGACGCCTCGGTCCTCGACTACCACCTCGGCGGCCGCGACATCAGCGAGGTGCTGGCGATGCCGGTGGCCGAGGCCGAGGACTTCTTCGCCGACGGCGAGGCGCGCATCCCGGCCGCGCACAAGATCCTCACCCGGCTCGCCGACGTCGGCCTCGGCTACCTCACCCTCGGCCAGCCGCTCACCACACTGTCCGGCGGCGAACGGCAGCGCCTCAGGCTCGCGACCCACATGGCGGACAAGGGCGGCGTCTACATCCTCGACGAGCCGACCACCGGCCTGCACCTCGCCGACGTCGAACAGCTCCTCGGCCTGCTCGACCGGCTCGTCGACTCCGGCAAGTCGGTCATCGTCGTCGAACACCACCCGGCGGTCATGGCACACGCCGACTGGATCATCGACCTCGGCCCCGGCGCCGGCCACGACGGCGGCCGGATCGTCTTCGAGGGCACCCCCGCCGACCTCGTCACCGCCCGCTCCACCCTCACCGGCGAACACCTCGCGGACTACGTCGGCGTCTGACCGACGCCTCGGGCGGCTTCCGGCCGCTTCCGGCCATGGGGTACGCGCCCTCATGGCCGCTCACAGCCGCCTTGCACACGTACGACTGCCGGCCTCCCGGTGCCGGCAGTCGGCGTAGTGTCTGCACATGCTTCTGTGGATCAACGGACCGTTCGGCGGCGGCAAGACGCAGACCGCGCACGAGATCCGGCGACGGCTTCCGGGCAGCATCGTCTGCGACCCCGAGCACGTTGGTTTCGGCTTGCACCGGATGCTGCCCCCGGCACTGCGCGGCGACTTCCAGGACCTCCCCGCCTGGAGGCAGAGCGTGTACGACATGCTGGACCTGGCCGCGACCGAGTACGACGGCACCGTGATCGTCCCCATGACGCTCGTGGAACCGGACTACTTCCAGGAAGTCATCGGCCGGCTACGGGAACGCGGTCACGACGTCCGGCACTTCGCCCTTCTCGCCGACCGGCGAACCGTCCTGAAGCGACTCCGCGAGCGGAACTTCGGGCACGTCGTGCGGGTCGTCGCAGGAAAGGACGCACCCCTGCGCAGGGAGAGCTTCGCCGTCTCGAAGCTCGACCTGTGCTTGGAACGCCTGCGCAAGCCCGAGTTCGCGGAACACGTATGGACCGACCGGATCACCGTCCCCCAGGCCGCCGACCACATCGCCGCCTCGGCCGGACTGCCCCTCACACCGAACACGGACCGGGCCCTGCAGGGCCACCTGCGCCGCGCGTGGACAGGCGTCAAGCACATCCGGTTCGACTGAATTCGGTACGGCCGCCGCCTACGGGCTACGTACGTGACTGCTCCGTCAGGCGATGGGCTTCGGCCAGGACTTCGGCGTCGACTTCTTCCTCCGTTTTGTCGCCGTATTCGAGGATGTCGTACTCGTCGTGGAACGCGGCGATCCTTTCCGTCAAAAGCAGGTCGTGACCGAACTGCTGGTGGATCCGGAAGGCGAGCTCCTGCGGTGTCATCTCTCCCGCCAGCATCCGGCGGAGGAGCGAGTGGGCGACGGCTTCCCGGCCGGCGTCACTGCCGCGGGGGTAGAAGGTAAGGCCCAGCTCGCTCAGTGCCGTGGGCAGGAGCTCGGGGGCGTCGTAGTCCGCCTCGGCGCGGGTGCAGGCGGCCAGCCTCCGCAATGCGGGACTGTCGAGTCCGGCCAGGAGGGCGTCACAGGCCGCGTCGACGACCTCGGGCGCGCGGACTTCGCCGAGGCTCCAGAAAGCGGCGAGATCCTGCAAGTCCTGGGCTGGTGATGAGATCGTCGGCATTCACCCATGATCTCTTCACGTTGCTGTCCCGGTCGAACGCATTTCACTGCTGTGGCCGTTCAGCGGCGACCCGGAACCCTTTCAAGGGGTTTCGAGTCGCCGCGGTCAGCCGGCCTCAGGTGGTGGGGGTCATGCTCTTCTTGGCCAGTTCGTAGGCCGGGAGCATCTCCTTGTGCTCCTCGGTGTCGAGCCCGCCCAGGTGCACGATGGTCACGCCCTTCGGGGTCTTCACGGCGAGGGCCCGCTGCTGTCTCGGCTCGTCCGTAAGGGCGCTCTTCTGCGTGTAGACCACTTCCGAGGCGGGAAGGTCACCGGCCTTGAGGTCGCTGAACTTCTGCTCGGAGACGTTCTTCTCCTCGGCCATGTACCCCTCCAGCGTCTGGCGTGCCGAGGAGTCGGTCCGGTCCGTGGTCCAGACCCGCATGAAGCCGATATTGCCCGCGGGCTTGGCATCGAGTTCGCAGGCGCCCCTGAATGCCGCGTGCCCGGAGATCTTGGCGAGGAGCTTTCCGTCCTCGACGGAGAGGCCCGAAGGCTTCCATGCCTTGGCCAGTTCGAAGGAGACCGGGAGCTCGCAGGCCGAGCCGGCGGGGCCGATCAGGGTGACCTTCTTCGCGTCCGGCTTGCCGGTGTTCTTTTCGGCCTTCCCGGCCTTCTCGGCCTTCGCCGCCGTTTCGGCCGGGGCCGTGGACTCCCGGGTGGTGTCGCCACCCTTCTCGGCGCCCGACGAGCAGCCGGACAGGACGCCGATCGTGAGTGCGGCGGAAACCGCACCCCGCGTGAGCTTGCGCATAGAGCCTTTTCCTCATGGAATGAATCAACCGCGCAAATCTAGCCGCAAAGCCGGAAGGTTCCCAACCGTTATTCCGGCGCTCCCTGCCGGCGGATGAACGGGCCGTGCCCGGCGGGGGCGAACCCCGCCGGGCACGGCATCGAGCATGCAGCGCGGGTACGTACCCGGTGACGACCCGGTACGGCCCGGGTGCGAGGGCCGGGTACGGGGCCGGGTACGGACCGCTAGATGTTCCAGTAGTGGTCCGCCCACGTGCCGCACGGCCACTGAATGGCCTTCTCGCCCTGTACGCGGCTGGCGCCGGGGATGGCGAGGCACTGGCCGCTGTTCCAGTTCACCAGGCGCGTGCCGCTGCCGGTGGCGTCGATGCCCCAGTAGTGGTCCGCCCAGGTGCCGCACGGCCACTGGATGACCTGGGTGCCCGGCGTGGTGCTGGCGCCCGGCACGGCCAGGCACTGCTGGCTGTTGAGATTTCTTATGCGGTAGTAGTTGCGGCCTCCGTTGTTGAACGCGTACTCGAACTGCCAGTAGTGGTCCCGCCAGCTGCCGCAGCCCCATTGGATGAGCCCGATGCCGTTCTCGGTGCTGCCGCCGGGTACGGCCAGGCAGTGGGCGCTGTTGCCGTTGCGGATCCAGCCGTAGGCGAGGGCACCGTCCGTTCCGGGCTCGGTGTCCGGTCCGGCGGCGGAGGCTCCGGTGATGCCGGAGGTGAGCAGCGTGGCCGCGGCGGCCGCCACGAGTCCCAGGAGGCGATAGCGCGACTTCATGTGTCCCCTTCCTCGTACGAGAGAAGTGCCTGGATCATGAGTCGTACATGCCGTGCCTGCCCTCGGCCCGATGCCCGCGCCGGGGCCGGAGCCGGGCCGGGCGGGGCGGGGCCGGGCAAGGCCGCACGCTATAGCCGTTCGCCGGGAAACGGCAGACGCCGGATGGGGCGCCTGCAAGTTGGCGGGAAGACGCTGCCCGGGCCGTAGGGGTTCCGGCCCCGCCGCGCGGCTCAGTCGAGGCGGCGCAGGAACACGTCGACGACCTTGCCGGTGCCGTCGGGGACGAGGCTGTCGGCGGCGCTGGTGAAGACCGCGGTACGGCCGGGCGGCCGTCGGTGCCGCCGCTGGGGTAGCGGCCCGCGAGAACGGCGATCTCCTGAGCCGCGTGCCGGCACGCTCCTCGCCGGCGGAGGCTTCCGGTCGCGCGTCTCGGGGAACAGCTCTGTGCATCGAGGATCCGGTGAGCAGCGCCGTGCTCGGCGCGACGGGAGGGGCCTGCGATGTCAAAGGAGTCAGAGGTGCCGACGACTGCAGATGCGTCAGGTGCATCCAAGGCAGCTGCGTCCAAGGCGTCGGGGCGGCGCCCGTTGGCCGTCTCGGACGAGGTGCGCGAGGCGCTGGACCGGGGCCGGCCGGTTGTCGCCCTCGAATCGACGATCATCGCGCACGGCCTGCCCAGGCCACGGAACCTGCACGTGGCGGAGGAGCTGGAGGGGCTCGTACGGGCCGGAGGAGCCGTCCCCGCGACGGTGGCGGTGCTGGACGGGCGGCCCCATGTCGGGCTGGACAAGGACCAATTGGCGCGCGTGGCGGGCGAGAGCGGGATCCGCAAGCTGGGGCACCGCGATCTGGCCCCGGCGGTCGCGGCGGGGGCGAGCGGGGCGACGACGGTGTCCGCGACCGCCTTCCTCGCGGCCCGGGCCGGGATCCGCGTCTTCGCGACGGGCGGCCTCGGCGGCGTCCATCGCGAGTGGGCGCAGACCCAGGACGAGTCCGCGGACTTGCGCCTGCTGGCGAGGGTACGGATCGCGGTCGTCTGCGCAGGGGTGAAGTCGGTCCTGGACGTGCCGGCGACCTTGCAGCGCCTGGAGACGCTGGGTGTCGGCGTGCTGGGCTTCCGGACGATGGAGTTCCCGGGCTTCTACCTCAGCAGCTCCGGCGAGCCGGTCGACTGGACGGCCGGCTGCGCGGCGGAGGTGGCCGGTGTGCTGCGCGCTCAGGACGCGCTCGGCGGCCCGCCCTCGGCCCTGATCGTCGCGAATCCGGTCCCCGCGGCGGAGCAGCTCGACCCGGTCCTGCACGACCGGGTGCTGGCGCAGGCACTGGCAGCGTGTGCGAGTGAGGGGGTCACCGGACAGGCGGTCACTCCGTTCCTCCTCGACTATCTCGTCCGGCACACCGACGGCGCGTCCTTGGAGGCCAACGTGGCCGCGGTGCGGGGCAACGTGCGGCTGGCGGCCGAGATCGCGACGGCGTACGCCGCATGAGCGGCGCCGGCAGCGCGACGCTGCTCGTCGTGGGTGACGTGGTGACCGACATCGTCGCCCGGCACCGCACGCCGCTGGCTTCCGCGACGGACACCGCGGCCCGCATCGCCACGCTCCCGGGCGGCGCAGGCGCCAACGTGGCCTGCTGGGCCGCCCGCTCGGGCGTCCGTGACGTACGCATCCTGGCCCGCGTGGGCGCGGATGCGGCGGAGGAGCACGAGCGTGCGCTCCGCGCGGCGGGCGTCCGCCCGCACCTGGTGGTCGACCCCGAGACGCCCACCGGCACGGTCATCTCCCTCGTCGGCCCGGACGGCGAGCGGACGTTCCTCACCGACAGCGGCGCGGTGCTGCGCCTTTCGGCCGCCGACTGGAGTGACGGCCTCCTGGCCGGCGTCGGCCATCTGCACGTCTCCGGCTATCTCTTCTTCGCCGACCCGAGCCGTACGGCCGCCCGGCTGGCGATGGAGGCGGCCCGCGCCCGCTCCGTGCCGGTGAGCGTCGACCCGGCCTCCGCCGGTTTCATCGCCCGCTTCGGCGTGGACCGCTTCCTCGCGGCCGTCGCGGGGGCGGACACCTTCCTGCCCAACCACGACGAAGCCGCGCTCCTCACCGGTCTGCCGGATCCGGCCGACGCGGCGGCCAAGCTGAGCCGGCACTTCCCTCTCGTGGTCTCCACGCAGGGCTCCCGGGGCGCGCTGGTCGCCGCCTCCGGCGCAGTCGTCGCCCGTGTGCCGGCCGAGGCCGCCACCGCCGTGGACACCACGGGTGCGGGCGACGCCTTCACCGGAGCCTTCCTCGCCGCCCGCCTGGCGGGCCGTGATCCGGCCGAGGCCGCACGCCGGGGCTGCCGGGCCGGCGCCGAAGCGGTCACCCTCGTCGGCGCTCGCCCCCGACTCCCGGAGGATCCCGTCGACGACCCCCTGAGCAGCGGGTGAGCCGGCGCCGACGGCCACGTCGGCGGCCACGTCGGCGGCCCTTGCGTGGGAAGGGACTCGCCGACGTTCATCAGCCAAATACCACGCATTAAGGTGTTACGCCCATAAAGTTACATTGTGCAGTACCAGCGCTGACCTCGGGTCAGCCCGTCCCGTCGGGGCCTCACCCAGGGGTCTCGGGAGGGGCCGGTTGCGCTGCCACACCCGAGGGCCCTCATAGGGTCTCGCCGGCCGGCGGGTCTCCTGGTCCGAGGAGAGGCGCACACATGGTGCAGCACAGAAGGCCGAAAGCGCCGGTCGACTGGAACCTGGTCCGCAGCGCGGCCCGAGCAGTGACGCCTTGGGTGGAGCTGCTGACGGCCCTCACCGCTCTGGCCCTGGTGATGACCGGCAGGGGCTGACCCGCGGGGCGTATCACCAGTACGCCCCGTGGAGCCAACTCTTCGGCTTGCCTGTCGCGGGTCCAGCCCCGCGGCGGGCATTTCCTGCGTCCGCACCGCGTGATTCCGGCACGGAAGGCACGACGGCGTGCGCGTGCGCGTACCCGTCGCCCTGCGTCGGCTGCCCGACGAGCCCACACACTAACGCACGGCACGGGGCGCCGCCCGGGACCG
>NZ_JBAMDC010000156.1:0-13969 GCF_036961605.1 Streptomyces sp. KLMMK | reverse complement strand
GGCCTCCAGCGGGAGCAGGTCGCCCACTCCGGCGCAGTCCGCCTCGACGGCCGCGTCCACGGCGTGGTTCAGCTCGCGCAGCAGGCAGCGCTCGGCCCGCAGGACGGCCGCGGAGGACTCTTCCGCGCTGCGGGCCTCCGCCACGCCTTCCAGGAGGACGCTCTCGGCTTCCTCGGGGCGGCCCAGGAGCTGCAGGGCGTGGGCGATGCACAGCCGGATGTCGGCGCGCCCGGCGGCATCGGGCTGGAGGGCGAGCGCGCGCCGCAGGTGCCCGACCGCGGCGGCCGGGTCGGCGGCGAGCTCGATCTGGCCGAGTGCGCGCAGCAGCTTGGCCCGGCACAGGCCCTCGCACTCCTCCAGGCCGCGGTGGAGATAGGCCCGGGCCCGGTCCGGTTCGCCGCGCTGGATCACCTCTCCGGCGGCCGTGCACAGCACGGAGCAGGTCCAGTGCAGGCCGAGGGTGCTGCGGACGCGCAGGAGCTGGGAGGCGACGCGCTCGGCGGGGGCGCCCGACTCGTGGAGGAGCTGGGCGGCGCGGGAGTGCAGGGCGTCGCGCCGGCTGGGCGGGATGCGGGCCAGGACCGCGGTGCGCAGGACCGGCCGGGCGAAGCCGACGACCGGGTCCTGCCCGGTGAGGGCGCCGGCACGCACGAGGGCGTCGACGATGTCGGCGGCGCCCAGGGCGTCCAGCCCGAGGAGCCGGGCGATCATGGGGGTGGTGGCGGAGCCGTCGAGGACCGCGGTGGCCTGGAGCACGGCGGCGGCGCCGGGGTAGGCGCGGTCGTAGCGCGGCAGCAGGGTGTCGGCGACCTCCACCGGGGCGAGCTCCCCGATGCGGCGCGCGGCGTCGGCGTCGGGCCGCAGGCCGTGCAGGCGCATGACGCGGAAGAGGGCTTCGAGGAGGTAGGGGCTGCCGCCGGTGGCGGTGCGGCACGCGGCGACGAAGCGGGGGTCGGGCGCGGCGTCGGCGGCGCCCGGGACGGTGAAGGTGTCGGCGGCGATCCGGGCGGTGTCCTCGGTGGTGAGGTCCCGTAAGAGGACCCGGTGGCGGAAGGAGGAGAGCACCTCCGCCAGCACCGGGTCGCCGGGGGTCTCGCCGAGGGCGACGGTGGCAACGAGGGCGACCGGGGTGTTCTCCAGCCGGGCCATCAGGTAGCCGAGGCAGCGCAGGGAGGCGGTGTCGGCCCACTGGAGGTCGTCGATGGCCAGCATCAGCGGGGTGCCCGTGGACAGCAGCCGGGCGAGCGGGTGGACCGCGCCGGCGCCGGGCGCGGCGTGCGGGGCGTACGGCGCGGGGCAGTTCAGGTGGGCCTCCCAGGGGGCGGGGGCCCGGCCTCCGGGGCCCTGCTCCCCCGCGCCCGCGCTGTCCAGGATGCTCCGGGCCCCGGCCATGAGCTGCTGGGCGATGCTGTACTCGACGTCCTGCTCGGAGGCGCGGGCCCGCGCGGAGAGCAGGTGGAGGCCGTGCTCGCCGGCCTGGTCCATGGCGTGGCGCAGGAGTCTGGTGCGCCCCATGCCGGCCGTGCCTTCGATGAGGATGCTCTGGCCCCGGCCGTCACCGGCGGCTTTCAGGATGTCGTGCACGCGCGTGCCCTCCCCGTAAGGCGGCGGGGCCGTCCCGGAGCTGCATGCCACTCCCCCGGGTCCCCCGTGTGACGGCCCGGTCTTTGCTGCCGTGATGCCGTGGGTAGTGATGTGTCTCAGGAGGCCGGACCGTGAAGTCAATGAAGACGTTAACTCGTATGAACAAGTTGACCAATAGTTGGTTCACCGTAGCTTATGGCGACACAAGAAGTGACCCTAACTTGAGAGTTGGGGCATTTCAACCGCATGCCGAAGCCACGGACGCCGCGCGGTACGCAGCGCCCGTGGCTCGGCAGAGCACGGCTCTCGTGGGGGATCGGGGGTGGGGCCCCGGCAGGCGCTACGCGCGCCTGGTGCCCTGCTCCAGCTCGCGGAGCTGGCGGATCATGTCGGCGGCCATCCGCTTCCCCTCCGGGGAGAGCGCCGCGAGGTCGCCGCGCAGGTACACCGCGCTCACCCCGGCCTCGGCCATGGCCTGGTCCAGCTCGCGCCCGGCCAGCACCTCCTCGTCGATCATCCGGCGGGCCACGTCGTCCTCGGTGAAATAGGAGACGGGCACGTCGAAGTACGTGGCCATCGCGCGCAGGTGCCGCAGTGTCGGGTTCGTGCGCTCCCCGCGGTGCAGCTGCCACAGATAGACGCTGGAGAAGGTCTCGCCGGACTGGGCGGCTATCTCCGCCGCCAGCTTCTTGTAGGACGGCTTCCCGTTCTCGCTGGGCCCGGCACGCATCTTGAGCAGGTGGTCGAGCTTCTGCGCCACCGTCAGCCGGCGCCGGCCCGGACCGTCCCTCTCTTCACTCATCGTCTGCCAACCCCCCTCTGCACGGCACCAGTTTAGGCACGACGGGCCTGGTCCTGCGCCTCCGGGCCCTGCCGCGCCCCGCCCCGTCCCGCTTCGTCGAGCCGCCGTCTGCGCTCCTGTTCCTTGCGCGCGAGCGCCATCATCTCCTTGGCCTCTGCGGAAGGCTCGAAGTCCTCGTCGTCCTCGTCGTCGTGGACCAGCCCCTGCTCGCGCAGCTGCCGGTCGTGCACCTTGACGGGCGGCTGGGGGTCGTGGTCGGAGGGGCGCGGTCCCTCGGGGCCGTCCGGCCCGACGCGCACCAGGCGCTCGATGCGCACCACGCGGAAGCGCCGGCCGGCCGCCTCCGCCTCCGCGCCGCACTCGGCGTCGAGCCGGTCCGCCGCCCGGGCGTACTCCTCGCGCTCCTGCTCGTCCAGCCGCAGCAGCACCGGGGCCATGACCCTCAGGTCCATCGCGAGGGCGTCGCGCGCGGCCTGGGGCGTGGAACAGCCGGTGGTCACGGGCTCCCACTGCCCGCCGGCCCGCTCCGCGATCATGTACGAGGCGGGCAGCAGCACCCCGCCCGGGTGCGTGACGGCGGCCCGCAGGGAGTCGGCCCGCACGTCGGGGGGCACGGTGCCGGGGCCCTGGACCAGCGACAGCAGTTCGGCCTTGAGGATGCCCTCGGACATGCCCGTGGCCGTGAGGGTGTCGAGGACCATGCCCTCGACGGGGTCGGGCACCTCGTGGGACCTGCCGGGCGCGGCCGGGTCGGGGTCGGAGGGGCGCGGGGGCTCGGGCCCGTCGGGGCCGGTCCGGACGAACTGCTCCGCGCGCACGACCCGGTGGCGGCTGCCGAGCACCGTCATCTCGTCGACGGCCTCCCAGTCCAGCCGTTCGGCAGCCGCGCCGTACTCCCGCGCCGCGGCGCCGTCGCCGGTCTCCTCCGCGTCGCGGGCGGCCCGGCGGAAGAGGGCGGCCATGGTGTCCCGGGAGTCCTGGGGCGCGCGGTCGCCGATGTGGGTCAGCACCTGCCAGCCGCCCTCCTCCCGCTCGCGCACGACGCCGAAGACCGGGCCGCCGCCCCCGAGGATCTCGGGGTACGCCTCGCGCGCCCGCCACGCCTCCTCGTCCGCCAGGGCGGCGACCGGGGCGTCGGGCGCAGCCATCCTGATCTGCCGGTACCCCGGCACTCGCTCGCTGTGATCGGACATGCACTCAGCATGTCGCGCAAGGCCGCTCCCGCGCAGGAAAACGCCCTTCCCGCCGGGTGCTTTCCCGGTACGGACCGCCCGCGTACGGGCCGCGTGCCCTGCCGGTGCCGGGCCCGCGGGTAAGCCGCTCACCCGCTCCCGCGGTGCAGCAGCCGGGCCGCCACGCCGAGGTCCGCGACCAGGCCCGCGTACGCGTCGCCGCGGGCGCGGTCGTCCGCGCGCAGCACGGCCGACGGGTGGATGGTCGCCACGAGCGTGCCCTCGCCCTCCCCGCCGCCGCCCTGACCGCCGCCGTCGCCCTCGCCCTCCCCGCCGCCGCCCTGACCGTCGCCGTCGCCGTCGCCGTCGCCGTCGCCGTCGCCGTCGAGTGACGGCAGCGGCAGGGGGATGCCACGCTGCTGTGTCACCCGGAAGGAAGAGCCGAGCAGGGACTTGCCGGCGGTCGCGCCGAGGGCGACGACCACCTCCGGGCCGATCAGCCGCAGTTCGGAGGCGAGCCAGGGGCGGCAGGCGCTGATCTCGTGGAGGTTGGGCGCCTTGTGGATGCGGCGCTTGCCCCGCGCCTGCCGCTCGAACTTGAAGTGCTTGACGGCATTGGTGACGTACACCTCCGCCGGGTCGATGCCAGCCTCCGCGAGCGCCCGGGTCAGCACGCCTCCGGCCGGGCCGACGAAGGGCTCCCCCTTGCGGTCCTCCTGGTCGCCCGGCTGCTCGCCGACGAGCACCACCCGGGCGGAGGCCTCGCCGGAGCCGAAGACGGTCTGCGTGGCCTCGCGGAACAGCGGGCAGCCCCGGCAGCCGGCCGCGGCGTCCCGCAGGCCCCGCAGGTCGGCTCCGCCGGGTACGAAGGGGCCCGCGTCGTAGTCCTCCGGTGCGGGCATCAGCCGCCGGCCGCCTTGCGGAACTCGGTCATGAAGGCCGCACAGAACGCCTTGAGGTCGGCCGGCTTGCGGCTGGTGATCAAGGTGGCGGGGGCGCAGGTGCAGACCTTGACCTCCTCGTCCACCCAGGTGCCGCCCGCGTTGCGGATGTCGGTGCGCAGGCTCGGCCAGGAGGTGAGGGTGCGGCCGCGCACGACACCGGCCTCGACCAGGGTCCAGGGGGCGTGGCAGATCGCCGCGACCGGCTTGCCAGCGTCGAAGAAGTCCTTGACGAAGGAGACGGCCCGCTCGTCCATGCGCAGGAAGTCGGGGTTGGCGACGCCGCCCGGCAGGACGAGTCCGTCGAAGTCCCCGGCCCGCGCCGTGACCACGTCCTCGTCGACGGCGAAGGTGTCGGCCTTGTCGAGGTGGTGGTAGGCCTGGATACGGCCGGTCTTCGTCGACACCAGCCGCGGCGCGCCGGCGGCCTCCAGGACGGCCCGCCAGGGCTCCGTCAGCTCGACCTGCTCGACACCCTCCGGCGCCGCCAGGAATGCGATCCGCATGGTCATGAAGCGTCCTTTCCGTCTTTCCGTCTTCCGTCTCCCGCCGGGTCCGGACGGTCAGTCCGGCAGCTGCGGCAGCACCTTGCTGCGGTAGAAGTCGAAGAAGCCGCGCTGGCCGGGCCCGATCTGGTTGACGAAGACGGTGTCGAACCCGGCGTCGGCGTACGCCGTGATCGCGGCCAGGTGCGCGTCCACGTCGTCCCCGCAGGTGACCGCGTCGGCGACGCGCTCCACCGGAACCAGCTCATTCGCCTGTTCGAAGTGCCGGGGTGTCGGCAGGATCTGGGCCAGCTCCCCCGGGAGCTGTTCGTTGGCCCACAGGCGGTGCGCGGTGCGCACGGCCTCCTCGCGGTCGGTGCCCCAGCACACCTTCAGCCCGCCGAACACGGGCTTGGCGCCGCCCCCGCTGCGCCGGAAGCGGTCGACGGCCTCCGCGTCGGGGGCCATCGTGATGAAGCCGTCGCCGATGCGCCCGGCCAGCTCGGTCGCGGTCGGCCCGAACGCCGAGACGTCGATGGGCACCGGTTCGTCGGGCACGGTGTACAGCCGGGCGTTCTCCACGGTGTAGTGCTTGCCGTGGTGGCTGACCTCGCCGCCCTCGAAGAGGAGCCGCATCACCTGGACGGCCTCCTGCAGCATCTCCAGCCGGATCGCCGCCTGCGGCCAGGCGCCGCCGAGGATGTGCTCGTTGAGCGCCTCCCCGCTGCCCACGCCGAGCCGGAAGCCCCCGCCCAGCTGGACGGCGGCCGTGGCCGCCGCCTGGGCCGTGACGGCCGGGTGCAGGCGCATGATCGGGCAGGTGACGGCCGTGCGGACGGGCAGCGAGGTGGCCTGCGAGAGCGCGCCGATCACCGACCAGACGAACGGGCTCTGGCCCTGCTCCCCGTTCCACGGGTGGAAGTGGTCGGAGATCCACAGGGAGGTGAAGCCCGCCTGCTCGGCCATGCGCGCCTGTTCGACCAGGTCGGCGGGGCCGTGTTCCTCGGTGGAGAGGAAGTAGCCGTATTCCGTCATCGGGGTGTGTCCTCCTGGAGGGCGGGGTTCGGACTCCTGGGTAACCGCAACGGGCGGCGGGGAAACACCCGGGTCTCAGTCCCGGCGCCGCCGCAGGACCGTACGGACGGCGGCGGCCGTGCCGAGCAGCGCCGCGGCCGGGAGCAGGAGGGGGTGGCGGGCGAGGGCGGCCTGCGGGGAGCGCGCGTGGGCCTCGGCGTCGAAGACGCCGTGCGCGCCGTGGTCGCCCCCGCCGGTGTCGTCCACCGGCTGCCACAGGTTGTGCGGACGGTCCGCCCGCACCTGCTCGTCGGTCTGCTGCGCGGCGATGCCGGTACGGGCCAGGTAGCGGTCCAGGAGGCCGGGGGCCGCCTTGTCGGCGAGGATCGTCGCGACGGTCGAGGCGCCGACGTAGTACTGCTTGCGCCGCGGGTGCCCGGCCGCGTGGACGACGGCGCGGGCGGCGACCTCGGGCTGGTAGACGGGCGCCACGGGCCGGGGGTGGTTCGGCAGCCGGGACAGGACCCAGGAGAACTGGGGCGTGTTGACCGCCGGCATCTGCACGACCGTCACGCGCACGTTGCTGTGCCGGGCGAGCAGCTCGGTCCGTACGGCCGAGGTGAAGCCGTTGACGGCGTGCTTGGCGCCGCAGTAGGCGGACTGCAGGGGCACGGAGCGGTAGCCGAGCGCCGAGCCGACCTGGACGATCGTGCCCGCGTCGCGCGGCAGCATCCGGCGCAGCGCGGCCCGGGTGCCGTGGACGCAGCCCAGGTAGGTGACGGCGGTGACGCGCTCGTACTCCTCCGGCTCGATGCGGGTGAACGGGGCGAAGACGGAGACGAAGGCCGCGTTGACCCATACGTCGATCGGGCCGAACGCGTCCTCCGCCGCGGCCGCGGCGGCCTCCACCTGGGCGTGGTCGGCCACGTCGGTGGGCAGCACCAGGGGTTTCCCGCCCAGCTCGGCGACCTCGGCCGCGGCGGCCGCCAGCCCGCCGCCGCCCCGGGCCAGCAGCGCCACCCGTGCGCCCCGGCGGGCGAACAGACGGGCCGTCGCCCGGCCGATCCCGGCGCTGGCACCGGTGATGACGACGGTCTGGTCCATGGGGCTCCCTTCCCGGGTGCGGGTGGTCACCGGAGTCACCTGACCCGGTACGGTTCGGCGCGGCCGGCGAGCAGGACCAGGCCGTGCCCGGGTGTGCCGTCCGCCCCGGGGCGGACGCTTCCCCCGCCCGGGTCGAGGGTTCCGGAGAAGAGCATCGACTCGATCCTGGTGTGGTCGTGGAACCACTCCAAGTGGCGCAGGTTGGGCACGGCGGCCGCGGCGTGCGCGTGGGCGTGCGGCGCGCAGTGCCCGGAGATCTGCAGGCCGGCCGCCTCGGCGAGGGCGGCGGCCCGCAGCCAGACGGTGATGCCGCCGCAGCGGGTGGCGTCGGCCTGCAGGCAGTCCACGGCACCGGCGGCGAGCATCGCGCCGAAGTAGGGGAGGGTGTAGCCGTACTCGCCGGCGGCCACGTCGGCGGTGACCGCGGCGCGGATCCCGGCGAGGCCGGCCAGGTCGTCGGAGGAGACGGGCTCCTCGAACCACAGGACGCCCTGGGCGTCCAGGTGCCGGGCCGCGCGGACCGCCTGCTTGCGCGTGTAGGCGCCGTTGGCGTCCACGTAGAGCTCGGCGTCGTCGCCGATGCTGCGGCGGGCACGGGCGACGCGGTGGTGGTCGCGGTCCTCCGCCCCGCCCCGGTCCTCCCCGATCTTGATCTTGACGCGGGGTATGCCGAGCTGCTCGGTCCAGCCGCGCAGCCGGCGGTCCTGGCGGGCGTCGTCGTAGGTGGTGAAGCCGCCGCTGCCGTAGACGGGCACCTCGTGGCGGGTCGCGCCGAGCAGCCGCACCAGGGGCAGGCCGAGGAGCCGGGCCTTGAGGTCCCACAGTGCGATGTCGACGGCCGAGAGGGCGCCGGCGACCAGGCCGGGCCGGCCGGCGTTGCGCACCGCGCGGCTCATCGCCTCGTTGGCCGCCGGCACGTCGAAGGCGCAGCGGCCGGTGACGGTGCCCGCGAGCTGACCGGTGATCACGTCCGCGGTGGCGGGGGCGCCGTAGGTCCAGCCGGTGCCGGTGGCGGCGCCGGACCGGGCGGTCGCCAGGACCAGGGTGGTCTCGTCCCAGGCGAGCGTGCCGTCGGCCTCGGGGGCGTCCGTGGGGACGGTGTAGGCGGCGGCCGTGACGTCCTCGACGACCGGGTCGCCCGCGCCCGGGCGGGTCACCGGCGGGCTCCCGCGGGCGAACGGAGGCCGGCGCGCGCTCCGGCGGCCAGCCGGCCGGCGGCGCGGTCGACGAGCGCCATGATGGTCAGGGCCGGGTTGGCGCTGCCCTGGGTGGGGAGCACGCTGCCGTCGGTGACGAGCAGGTTGGGCACGGCGAACGTGCGCAGGTCGGCGTCGACGACGCCGCTCGCGGGGCCCGCGGCCATCCGGCAGCCGCCGACCAGGTGCGCGTACCGGTTGATCGTGATCACCTCGGTGGCTCCGGCCGCGCGCAGCATGTCCTCCATCACCCTCCGCGCCGCCCGGATGAGCATGCGGTCGTTGTCGCACTGGCTGTAGGAGAAGTGGGCGACGGGCAGCCCATAGCGGTCCTTCTCCTGCGAGAGCGTCACGCGGTTGTCCGGCAGGGGCAGCAGTTCGCACAGCGCGCCCAGGGTCGCCCAGTGGACGTAGTCGCGCATGTACGTGCGCAGGTCCTCGCCCCAGTGCCCCTGGGCGGCCACGTGCTCGGCCCAGACGATCGGCAGCGGGGAGACGGTCTGCAGGGAGAAGCCGCGCTTGTAGGGCTTGGCGGGATCGGTCTCGTAGAAGTCCTCGGAGGACACCTCGGGGGGCGGCGCCTTGTAGGCGCGCACCTCCTCGGCGAAGCGGCCGGAGGTCTGCGGTGCGCCCTGCACCATCACGTACCGGCCGACCAGGTCGAAGTCGTTGCACAGCCCGTCGGGGAAGCGGCGGCACGCGGAGTTCAGCAGCAGCCGGGGCGTCTCGATGGAGTAGCCGGCGACGGCGACCGTGCGGGCGCGCTGCAGCCGTTCCCTGCCCTCGTGCACGTACCGCACGCCGGATGCCAGGCCCTGCGCGTCCAGCTCGATGCCGGTCACCATCGACTGCGCGCGGATCTCCGCGCCGTGGGCCAGCGCGTCCGGCACGTGCGTGATCAGGGTGGAGGCCTTGGCGTTGACCTTGCAGCCCTGCAGGCAGAAGCCGCGGTAGACGCAGTGCGGGCGGTTGCCGAAGGGGCCGTTGGTGATGGCGACCGGGCCCACCCGCGCCTCGATGCCCAGGGCGGCGGCCCCGCGCAGGAAGAGCTCGCCGTTGCCGCCCACCGGGTGCGGCGCGTGCGGGTACGCGTGCGGGTCGCCCCACGGCCAGTACTGGCCGGCGACGGGCAGCTCCTGCTCGATCCGCTCGTACGGGCCGCGCAGTTCCTCGTAGCCCAGCGGCCAGTCCGCGCCCACGCCGTCGTCGGTGAGCGTCGAGAAGTCCGAGGGGTGGAAGCGCGGGGCGTAGCCGGCGAAGTGCGTCGTGGAACCGCCCACGCCGCGGCCGGAGTTGTTGGCCCCCAGCGGCACCGGGTCGTCCCCGGAGACGACGCGCGGCTCCGTCCAGTACAGGTGGTGCGACCCGGCCTCGTCGCTGACCCAGTCGGTGTCGGGGTTCCAGAACGGACCGGCCTCCAGGCAGACCACCGACCAGCCGTGGCGGGCCATGCGCTGGGTGAGGGTGGCGCCGCCGGCGCCGCAGCCGATGACGACGAGGTCCACCTCGTCGTCATCGCCGAAGCGGCGCATGCCGTCGATCAGGGCCGGGTCGAAGCGGGTGTCCCCGCGCGGGAGGAGCCAGGGGGAGGCGTTGCGGGCGCGGAGGCGGGCCGTCGGTGACGCGGTCAGGCGCAGTGTGGCGGCTGCGGCGCGGGCCGCTGCCGCGGGGCCTCGACGGCGCGTTGCAGGTGCGGCCCGGTGGTCGGTCGTGCCCACCCGTTCCGCCCCGGCGGAACGACTGCCCACAACCTGAGCGGAGTTCGTTACGGGGTCCACCGGGTGCCGGTCCGGCGTCTCCCAGCGCTCCCTCAGGCCCACCCCCAGCCGTACGTACCCCCGCGGGTACGCCGGCCCCCCGAAGCCGATCTCGTTCCAGGCCCACGGGTGGGAGTAGAAGGCGGTGGAGGTGTACCGCGTCCACAACCCCCACACGTGGCCGGCCGGCATCCCGTGCCAGCGGTCCGTGCCGGTGTCGCGCACCGCCTGGACGAGCGCGGCCTGCCGTTCGCGGGCCAGGCCGGCGAAGGGGGTGCCGTACCGGGCGCGGGCGTCGGCGTCGAGGGCGGCGAGCGAGCACCGCCAGGCCTCGTCGTCCTCGGGCATGTCGGCGAACCGCCAGCCGTCGGTCTCCAGTTCGGCGAGCCGTGCGTCGATCATCTGCAGCACGGGCACCCTGGGGTCGTCCCACTGGGCCAGGAGGTGGTCGCAGAGCGGCCCGGCGACGGCCTCCTCGGCGAGGGTGAAGAACCGCAGGTCCGGCTGGACGGCCGTGCGGGAGAGGACGACGCCGGAGGTGGCGGCGTCCCACGTGCCGGCCTGGGCGAGGACGTCGTATCCCGCGAACCCGGTGCCGTGCCGCCCCGGCGTCGTCATCGTCACCGCTCCCTGCGCAGCAGGGCGGCGAGCAGGCCCATGCCGCCGACCATCGTCACCAGCAGCGGCGCGAAGAGGGGCGGTCCCAGCTCGACGTTGTACCGGGCCATCGACCAGCCGCCGGGCTTCCGGGCGATGCCGCGCAGGTGCAGGTAGGTGCCCTGCAGGCCGTTGGCGGCGATGGCCGCCGAGGCCAGCGGCAGGGCGGTCTTGGCCATCCGTTCGCTGACGAACCCGGCGACGCCCGCGGCCGCGCCGACGGGCCCGAGCAGGACCGGCCACCACATGACGCGGTTGCCGAAGCTCGCGCGGTCGTGCTCCAGGTAGATCTCGGCCGCCGTGACGAGGGAGCCCGCCGCCGTCAGCAGGGACAGGGTGCGTTCGAACCTGCCATGGCGGACGTTGCGCACCATGCGGTCCAGGGCGTACGGCGCCGGGCCCGCCGGCCGGGCCCGTGCCGTGCGCAGCAGCGGGTTCATCCGCCGTCCCCCGCCCCGTGCCCGCGGCGCTTGTGGCCGCCGGGCAGCATCTCCTGGATCTTCGCCTTGAACCCCTGGCGGACCACGGCGGCGCGGTCGCTGTCGCCCTTGAGGACCGCCGCGGCGGCGGCCTCGATCTGGTCGAGGGTCGCGTGGGGCGGGATCGGCGGTACGGCCGGGTCGGTGCGGAAGTCGATGACGAAGGGCCGGTCGGCGGCGAGGGCGCGCTCCCAGGCGGGGACGACTCCGCCCGGCTCCTCCACGCGGACGCCGTCGAGCCCGATCGAGCGGGCGAAGTCCGCGTAGGGCACGTCGGGGATGGCCTGCGAGGGCAGGAACTGCGGGGCGCCCTCCATGGCACGCATCTCCCACGTGACCTGGTTGAGATCCTGGTTGTTGAGGACGGCCACGACGAGGCGCGGGTCCTGCCACTCCTTGTAGTACTTGCCGGCGGTGATCAGCTCGGCCATGCCGTTCATCTGCATGGCCCCGTCGCCCACCAGGGCGATGGCCGGCCGGTCGGGGTGGGCGAACTTCGCGCCGATGGCGTAGGGGACGCCCGGCCCCATGGTGGCCAGCGTGCCGGACAGCGAGCCGCGCATGGTGCCGCGGATGCGCAGGTGGCGCGCGTACCAGTTCGCCGCGGAGCCCGAGTCGGCGGTCAGCACCGCGTTGTCGGGCAGCAGCGGGTCGAGGGCGTGGAAGACGTACTCGGGGTTGACGGGGTCGGCGGAGACGGCGGCACGCCGCTCCATGACCTCCCACCAGCGGGCGGTGTTCTTCTCGATGCCGGTCCGCCAGTCGCCGTGCTCCTTGGGCTTGAGCTGGGGCAGCAGCCGGATCAGGGTCTCCCGCGCGTCGCCCACCAGGTTGATCTCGAAGGGGTAGCGCAGCCCCACCATGAAGGGGTCGACGTCGATCTGGACCGCCCGCGCCTGCCCGAACTCCGGCAGGAACTGGGTGTAGGGGAAGCTCGACCCGATGACGACCAGCGTGTCGCAGTCGCGCATCAGCTCGTACGAGGGGCGGGTGCCCAGCAGCCCGACGGAGCCGGTCACGTACGGCAGGTCGTCGGGCAGCACGTCCTTGCCGAGCAGGGCCTTGGCGACCCCGGCGCCGAGCACCTCGGCGAGCTGCTCGACCTCCGCCCGCGCGCCGCGGGCTCCCTGGCCGACGAGGACGGCCACCTTCCGGCCGGCGTTGATCAGCTCCGCCGCCCGGCTGATCTCCGTGTCCGCGGGCACCGGCGCGTACGGCGCCATGCCCAGGCTGGAGGGCACCATCTTGAACGCGTGCTGCGGCGGCGAGTAGTCGAGCTCCTGCACGTCGGCGGGGATGATGAGCGCCGTGACCGTCCGCCGGGCGTACGCGGTGCGCATCGCCCGGTCGAGGACGTTGGGCAGCTGCTCGGGGACGGTCACCATCTCGCAGAAGTCGGAGGCGACGTCCTTGAACAGGCTCAGCAGGTCGACTTCCTGCTGGTAGGAGCCGCCCATCGCGCTGCGGTCGGTCTGGCCCACGATCGCCACGACCGGCACGTGGTCGAGCTTGGCGTCGTAGAGGCCGTTGAGCAGGTGGATGGCGCCCGGCCCGGAGGTCGCGGCGCACACCCCCACCTTGCCGGAGAACTTGGCGTACCCGACGGCCTCGAAGGCGGACATCTCCTCGTGCCGCGACTGGATGAACCGCGGATCGTCGTCCGCCCGGCCCCATGCGGCCAGCAGGCCGTTGATGCCGTCCCCCGCGTAGGCGAACACCCGGTCGACGCCCCATTCCCGCAGGCGCTGCAGGAGGTGGTCGGACACCTTCGTGGACATGGGACTCCCTTCGCCCGGGTGCGCGGTCGTCGCGGGACGGGTACGGGATGCCCCGCCACAGTCCTACGAGTGACCGGTCCCGGGCGGGGGAAACACGGGGCGCAGCGAATCCCTCGTACGGATGTGTGGGGCCACTCCTTCTGTGCGGGGCTTGCGCGGCGGGGTCATTCCTTCGGTCTGTAGCGGCGCAGCACCCAGCCGGGCAGCCCGAACCAGCACAGCACCAGCCAGGCCACGACCGCCGCCACCAGCCAGGGGACCGCGCTGTTGTGCAGCGCGATCCGCAGGATCAGCGTCATCGCCGAGGTGACCGTGCACAACAGCAGCACGATTCCCGCCATCGTCAGCCGGGCGGCCCAGGTGACCGTCTGCGGCTTGATGCGACGGCCGCTGACGATGCGGTGGAGGGAGACCGGGCCGACCAGGGCGCCGGTGGTGGCGGCGCCGAGCAGCACCGTGATCACGTAGATCGTCCGGTCGGTGCCGCCGAGATCGGCGAACCGGGGGGTGAAGACCACCGTGAGCAGGAAACCGAAGAGGATCTGCACGCCCGTCTGGGTGACCCGCACCTCCTGCAGGAGTTCGGCCCAGCGCCGGTCCGCGCGTTCCTCGGGCGTCTCGTGGCGTCCTCCGGAGCCGGACGGAGCCCCGGAGGGCCCGGACCGGCCGGGGCCGTGATCCTGCGGTCCGCTCGCTGCCGACATGCCGTCCTTCCGCATCTCCCCGGATCCCGGGGTACCCCTGCGCGCGCCGGGCATGCGCCCGTCGCCATACCTCGCGGCGGTGCGGGTACACGCGGGGCGACACGCCCCGGCGACGTCCCGCGGATCGCGGGGCCTACAGGCCGATACTGGGGCATTCCCGCGGAAAGCGGAGGTGAGCGGATGCTGAACGGCATCGTCCGGGCCGCGGCGGAGATCCTCGCGTGGTGGGCCGGCCTCACGGCGGTGTGGACCCTCCTCATCAGCCGGGCCGACACCCTGGAGATCGCCGTCGGGGC
>NZ_JBAMDC010000155.1:0-14072 GCF_036961605.1 Streptomyces sp. KLMMK | reverse complement strand
CAGGGCGAGCATCGGGACCGGGGCGGCCGGCTGTTCCAGCCGCTCCGCGCGGTGCCCGGCGCCGACGAGCGCGAACGCCGTCCCCACGAGACGGGCGGGCAGCGGGAGTTCCCGCACGGCGAAGCCCATGGCTTCGATCAGGCCCACCGCCCCGCGCGTCACAGTGCCACCCACTCGCGCGATGCGCTCGCGTGCCCGGCGCAGTCGGGGCAGAACGGGTCGCGCCAGGCGGTCAGCGAGGTCTGTTCGCCGGTGGCGGCGTCCATGGTGGTGACCCGGCCCCAGGGGTGCTCCGCGGCCATCGGCAGCAGGGCGCGCAGGGCGAGGTGGGCGACGAGCCCGCCGGTCCAGTAAAGGCACCCCGGTTGGAGGGTGGCCCACCCGGCGGACGGCCCGGGCTCGCGGGCCCCTTCCTCCTCCGGCCGTGCGGGAAGGTGACAGCGCAGGCACCCCGACTCGCCGGGCCGCACCCAGGGGCCGATCCGGACGCGCTGCGCGTCGAAGCGCACCGGCAGCCATGACCTGCGGTCGGCGCACAGGGTCCGGTTCGCCGCCGCGAGGCGCGCCTCGCCGGAGTCGGCGACGATACGGAGCGCGGCGTCCGCCTCCGGCTCCGGCCCGGCGGGGTTCAGCCCCTGTTCCCGGAGCAGGCGGTTCCATACGGAGACGACGGGTTCCGGGCCGGTCACGTGAATGTGTTTCGCCCGGATGCCGGAGAATACCCGGTCCGGTTCGGCGGCCCGGCGGCAGATATACGAATAGAGCCGCCGGCCGGGCTCGTCGTCGATGACCGCGTTTTCTCCGGGAAAGAGCAGGACACCCATGTCGCGTAAGCGCGGCATGAACGGCGACAGCCTTCGGGCTTCCGCCTCGGTGAGCTGCCGGCGGATCGGGGTGCTGCGGCGCATCCTGGGCACCACCTGCGTGATGACGTCCGCCAGCGGCTGCAGGGCGGCCGGATCCGCGGTCAGCGCGTAGGTCCGCGGGCCGACGGCGATCTCGCATTTCTCCGGCCCGTGCATCCGGAATTCGACGTCGGCGGCCGCGACCGCCACCTTCTCCAGCACCGCGGAAAGGTCGGAAAGCTCGGAATCAGGCACGGAGCCCATCGTAGGCCCGGAACAATAACCGCCCAATACGGAATTCCCCGGTACTGTACTACGGAATTCCGTAGTAGGGGAATGCATTGTTCGCATGTCCAATGGCTGCCTCGTTCCCGGGAGTCGGACGGAGCATCCGCATGGACACGTTCAGTCGTAGAGGGTTTCTCGGCACCGGTACCGCGGCGCTGTCGCTGCTGGCCCCGGGCATGTCGCCGGCGCACGCCGGCCGTGTGCCCTGGGCGCGGCTGGACCGGCGTCTGCAGGGCCGGCTCGTCCGGCCCTCCGATCCGGTCTACCGGACGGCCAGGCAGCTCGACCTCGCGCAGTTCGACGCGGTCGCCCCGAAGGCCGTCGCCTACTGCCGGAGTCCGCACGACGTGGCGCTGTGCCTGGCCTTCGTCCAGGACCACGACGTGCCGTTCGCGGCCCGCAGCGGCGGGCACAGCTACGGCGGCTACTCCACCAGCCCGGGCCTGGTCATCGACGTGTCGCGGCTCGACTCGGTGACGGCGGGCCCCCGGAGCGTACGGGTCGGCGCGGGTGCGCAGGCGGTCGACGTGGTCGACGCGCTCGCCCCGTACGGGCTGGCCCTGCCCGGCGGCACGTGGGCGACGATCGCCGCGGCCGGGTTCGTCCAGGGCGGCGGCATCGGCTATCTCACGCGCTCCCTCGGCCTGGCCTGCGACCGGGTCACCGCGGCGCAGGTGGTCCTCGCGGACGGCCGGGTCGTCACCGCCTCTCCGGAGGAACACCCCGGCCTGTACTGGGCGTTGCGCGGTGGCGGCGGGGGCAATTTCGGCGTCGTCACGTCGTACTCCATGACCCCCGCGGCCGTCGGCCCGGTACGGACGGCGCGGCTGTCCTGGGCCTGGGACCACGCCGTCGGCATGATGGACGGCTTCGCCCACTGGCTGGTCGACGCGCCGCGGACCATCGGCGGCGCCGCCGTGGCCGTCCTCGCCGACGCGGCTCCGGGCGGGACGCCCCTCGCGGGCGTGACCTTGCTGTCCACCGGCACCGATGCCGAACTCGCGGCCGAAGTCGCCCGCTTGGTCTCCCTGTGTGGTCCGCCGGCGGACCACACGGCCGACAGGGTTCCGTACCGGTCGTTCATGATGGAGGCCTTCAAATGCGGCACCCTCACGGCCGCCCAGTGCCACCGCACCGGCAGCACCCCCGAGGGCCGGCTCCCCCGGGCCGCCTACGGCCTGGTCCGCGGCCGGATGTTCGGCCGGCCGCTGCCCCGTGCCGCCTGGGAACGGGCCCTGGAGGTCTTCGACCTGGCCCGGGTCCCCGGCCAGACCCACAAACTGGAGGTCCTGGCCCTGGGCGGCGCCGCGGGCGACCCGGGCCGCACCGACACGGCCTACGTGCACCGCGACACCCTCTTCGACATCAACTACCTGAGCGTGATCGGCCGCGGCACCGCCGGCACCGCCGCGAAGATCGCGGCGAAGCAGTGGGCCGACGCCGGTTTCCACGCCGTCGACCCCCACTCCAACGGTGAGACCTACCAGAACTTCATCGACCCGTCCCTCCGCGACTGGCGTCACGCCTACTACGCGGAGAACTACGCCCGCCTCTCCTCCGTCAAGGCCGAGTACGACCCCCACGGAGCCTTCCGCTTCCCGCAGGGCATCGACCCGGCGCCCGCCCGCGCCGAGGGACGGTGACAGCTCGCGGCGACCGCGGGGTGAGGGCCGTCCGGCCGCGAGGCGGCTGATCCCTCTCAGGGCCGTTCGGCCCATGGTGGACGCAACTCCCGGCAGATCATGATCGGTGCAGCGCAGCGGTGCGCCGACCGTCGACGGGAGCCGGTTGTGGAGCAGACAGAGGCGTTCTCCCAGGACAGGCCGATCCGGGTCTTCCTCCTGGACGACCACGAGGTGGTCCGGCGGGGGGTCCACGACCTGCTGGATGCCGAGGACGACATCGTGGTCGCCGGGGAAGCGGGCACCGTCGACCACGCACTCGCCCGGGGGCCCGCCCTGCGCCCCGACGTCGCCGTCCTGGACGTGAGGCTGCCGGACGGCGACGGCATCACCGTCTGCCGGGAGCTGCGCTCGCGGATGCCGGGGCTCGCCTGCCTGATGCTGACCTCGTTCGACGATGACGACGCCCTCCTGGACGCCATCATGGCCGGGGCCGCCGGGTACGTCCTGAAGCAGATCAAGGGGTCCGACCTCGTCTCCGCCATCCGCACCGTCGCCTCCGGCCAGTCCATGCTCGACCCGGCCACGACCACGCGCCTGATGACCAGCCTGCGCGGGGACGGCGAGGACGCCGGGCCCGGTGACGAGCGGCTCGCCGACCTCTCGCCCCGCGAGCGCGACATCCTCGCGCTGATCGGTGACGGTCTCACCAACCGGCAGATCGGCAAGAGCCTCTTCCTGTCCGAGAAGACGGTCAAGAACCACATCTCGCGGCTGCTCGCCAAACTCGGCGTCGAGCGGCGCATCCAGGCGGCCGTCCTCGCCACCCAGGCCGGCCGGGGCACCGCCGAGCCGGGCCCGCCGGCGGGCGAACCCGGGGGCCGCCGGGAGCAGTCCGGCCGCCGGGGCTGAGCCGGACCGCTGCCGACGTGAGCACGTCGCTGTGCGGTCAGATGCCGGCGGCCGCCTCGCCGGTACCCGCCCGGCCACCGTCGTCCCGGCATTCCTTCGCGCACCGGTCCGTGCAGCCGGCGGGCCGGGCGGACGGCCGTAAGCCTTCCGGTGCCGCATTCCCGCGCCGGGTCCGGGCGATGAGGAGGGCTGCCGTCGCCTCACAGCCGAGGAACAGCACGAAGCCCGCCACGGAGAACGGGCCCATCGCGCTGAGCGAGGCGTCCCGCGCCCAGCCCAGCGTGCCCAGGCACAGAAGGTGCGCGATCCAGGCCGACCGCAGCGCGGCCGCACGGCCACGGGCCCGACGGGCCGGTGTTTTCGTCGAGTTGTCGTTCGTCTGCATGACATTCCCCCGTCTCCGGCCGTTCATCGACCGGATATCCACTTTCGGGGGAACATCCTCCGGGGCCATGGGGACGGTCAGTCCCTCCCCATGGGGCCGATCGGCCCCCCGCGGATCGGGGGTCGCCCCGTGCGCAGGGGGGTGCGCCAAGACGCCCCCGGTGGTGCCGTGACAGGGGACCACCAGCCTATTGAATTTTGAACTTCTTTACGGCACGGCAGGGCGGGGGACGGCCTGTCCGCAGCTACTCCGCCGGGAGGGGAACGCGCCAGGTCAGCACCGTGCCGTCACCGGACGGGGCGGAGAGCAGCAGCCGCCCGCCGTGCCGTTCCGCGCGTTCGGCGAGGTTGCGCAGCCCGCTGCGGCGCCCGTCGCCGGGCATGCCGACGCCGTTGTCGGTGACGGTGAGCACCAGCTCCCGGCCGTCGTTGACCACGCAGACGCCGGCGGACGTGGCGCGGGCGTGCCGGACGACGTTCGTCAAGGCTTCCGCCAGGACGGCCACCGCGTCGTCGATGACGGCGCGCGGCACCTGGGTGTCCAGCAGTCCCTCCATCCGCAGGCTCGGCGCGAAGCCGAGGAGCGTGGCGGCGCCTCCGACGGTCTGCACGACGCGGGTGCGCAGCCCGTGCTGGGGCGCGGTCTCCCGGGACCGCAGGCCGAAGATCGTCGCCCTGATGATCTTGATGGTCTCGTCGAGGTCGTTCACCGCCCGCTGCACGCGCTCCGACGCCTCCGCATGGTCGATGAAGCGGTCGGCGCTCTGCAGCGTCATCCCCGTGGCGAACAGCCGCTGGATCGCCAGGTCGTGCAGGTCGCGGGCGATCCGGTCGCGGTCCTCCAGCAGCGTGAGCTGTTCGGCGTCCGCCCGGCGCTCCGCCAGCTCCATGGCCATGGCCGCCTGCCCGGCGAAGTTCAGCAGGGGCTCGATCTCCTCCTGCGAGAACACCGGCCGCCCCGTCCCCCGGGCCAGGAACAGCACGCCGATCACCGTCTCACCGGACTTGATCGGCACCGCCACCGCCGGCCCCAGACCGGTCACCGACGCGGGCACCGCGGAGACCCGCGGGTCCTCGTCGACGCTGAGGCTGCAGACCGGCTCGCGCTCGCAGAGGACGACGCCGACCAGGGTCCCCTCGACGGGGAGGGCGACGCCGCGGATGGCGTCGGCCAGCTCCCCCGTGGCGACCTCGACGGTCAGCGCGGACCCGTCGTCCAGCGGCAGCGAGACCGTGGCCAGTTCGGCCTCGGTGATCTCCTTGGCCAGCTCGGCGATCTGGGCCATCACGTCCTGCCGCGGGCTGCCGGACATCAGGCTGGTCGTCACCCGGGCGCTCGCCCGCAGCCACCGTTCGCGCCGAGTGGACTCCTCGTACAGCCGGGCGTTGTCGATGGCGACGCCGGCGGCGACGGCGAGCGTGGAGAGCACCGCCTCGTCCTCGGCGTCGAAGTCCGCCCCGCCGCGCTTCTCGGTCAGGTACAAGTTCCCGAACACCTGGTCGCGGACGCGGATGGGGACGCCCACGAAGCTGTGCATCGGCGGGTGGTTGGGCGGGAAGCCGTACGAGGCGGCGTGCTCGGAGATTTTCGGCAGCCGCAGCGGCGCGGGGTGCCGGATCAGCTCCCCGAGCAGCCCGTGCCCCGAGGGGAACGGCCCGATGGCCCTGATCTGCTCGTCCGTCAGCCCGACGGTGAGGAACTGCGAGAGCGTGCGCCCGTCCTGGCCGATGACCCCCAGCGCCCCGTACTGGGCGTCCACCAGCACCACCGCCGCCTCGATGATCCGGCGCAGCACGTGCTCCAGGTCCAGTTCGCGCCCCACCGACAGCACTGCCTCCAGCAGGCTGTGCACCCGGTCCCACGTACCGCGTGCGGTGTCGAGCCGTGCCTGGAGCTCCCCCAGCAGCTCGTCGAGTCTGAGGTGCGGCAGCCGCACCGAACCACCCCCGGCGCTCTCCAACGCGTCTCCTCACGAACGGACGAGGTGTGTCTCGTCGGACCACCGTATCGGTCCCGGGGCGGGGCGGAGACGGATGCGCCGGCCCGGGCCGGAAGAAGCGGCTCCATGGCAGAACGACCCCGGTCCCGCCCGATGCGATCGGGACGGGACCGGGGTGGCGTGAAGTGGTCGCCGGTGCCGTAGGGGCCCCGGCCGGAGGGGAGTTACGGCGCCATCTCGTACGCGCCGGACAGCGCCTCGACGCGCTCCCAGACGCGGGCCGAGCGGGCGTCGTCGACGACGGGGCGGCGGACCGCACCGAGGGCCCAGCGCTGCTGCTCCCCGGTGGCGGAGTCCTTGCCGTGCAGTTCGACGGCGTGCGCGGAGAAGTCGCGGACGAGGACGGCGAACAGCTCGTCCAGCACGTCCCGGTCGAGGCCGGTCAGGCGGGCCTGCTCCAGGATCAGCTGGCCGTGCACGACGAGGGCGAAGAGCTGGCCGACGGCGAGGAGGAGGTCGAGGTCGCGGCTCTGCTCCTCGTCGGGGGCGGCGGTGGTGACGAACTCGCACAGCGCGTCCGCCTGCTCCCGGAAGCGGCCGACGTTGGGCACGTCGGCGTAGGCGTCGTAGGCGGTGCGCCAGTCGTGGAAGCGGATGGCGCCCAGGCCGCGGGCCGGGCCCTGACGGAAGAGGAAGTCGTCGTCGGCCGCGTCGAGGCGGGTCGGCACGGGCGCGTACTCGGCCGGATTGAGCAGGTGGTTGCCCATGAACTTCAGGATCAGCGCGAGGTTGACGTGGACGGTGCCCTCCAGCTTCGGCAGGCCCCGGATCTCGGTGGCGGCCTGGGCGAAGTAGGTGTCCTTCTCGAAGCCCTTGGCCGCGATGACGTCCCACATCAGGTCGATGACCTTCTCGCCCTCCGTGGTCACCTTCATCTTCGTCATGGGGTTGAAGAGGAGGTAGCGGCGGTCGTCGGGGCCGGCGGAGCGGAAGTAGTCGACGGCGCGGTCGCTGAACAGCTTCATCCCGACGAGGCGGACGTAGGCGTCGGTCAGCTCGCGGCGCACGTGCGGGAAGGCGGTGACGGGGCGGCCGTAGAGGATGCGGTTGTGCGCGTGCGTGACGGCCTCGTACATCGCGTGCTCGCAGATGCCGATCGCGCCGGTGCAGAGGTTGAACTTGCCGACGTTGACGGTGTTGAGGGCGGCGTCGAAGGCGGCGCGTCCGGTGTGCAGGACGTCCTCGGCCGCGACCGGGTAGTTCTCCAGGCGGAACTCGCTGACGTACTTCGAGGAGTCGACGACGTTCTTGACGAGGTGGTACGCCTCGTGGCGGCTGTCGGCGGCGAAGAAGACGTAGCCGTCGGGGCCCTCGACGTCGGTGCGGCGGCCGAAGACGGAGACGAGGCCGGCGGCGTTGCCGTTGCCGATGTAGTACTTGGATCCGCTCGCCAGGAAGCCGCCGTCGCCGTCCGGCTCCAGGAGCATGTCGGTGGAGTAGATGTCGGCACCGTGGGACTTCTCGGACAGGCCGAAGGCGAACACCTCGCCCTGGGCGAGGAGTTCGGCGGCGCGGGCGCGGGCGGCGGCGTTGTCGCTCTGCCAGACCGGGCCGAGGCCGAGGATGGTGACCTGCCACGCGTACCAGTAGTCGAGCCCGTAGAAGCCGAAGATCTCGTTGAGGGCGGCTATGCGGGCGGTGTCCCAGCGCTTGTCCTGCTGTCCCTGCGCGGCGGAGGCCGGGGTGAGGAAGGTCGCGAACAGCCCCTCCTTCGCGGAGAACGCGAGGAAGTCCGCCAGCCAGGCGCGGGAGCGGTAGTCCTCGATCAGCTTGCGCTTGCCGCGCTCCTCGAACCAGTCGACGGTGGCGCGCAGCAGCCTGCGGGTCTCGGGGTCGAAGTGCGCGGGGTCGTAGGTGCGCGGGTTGAAGAGCAGCTGGTCGGCCATGGAGGTTCGCCTTTCCGGCGTGGAGATCGAAAGGTGTGGTCTGCAGGTCAGTGCCCGGCCCGGAGCCGGTGGAGCGTGGCGAGGACGTCGTCGAGCCAGGCGATCGTCATGCGCTCGTAGGCGATGCCGCCGCGCAGGACGACGTGCTGGAGCTCCCGCCCGGCCTCGCCGGGCGTTCCGGGCGCCTCGGGCCCGGTGAAGTCGCGCCGCTCCCCCGCGAGGTAGTGCGCGAGCCGGTCGGAGTGCGCCCGGTGGTGGCGTTCGACTTCGCGGATCAGTGCGGCCGGGTCGTCGAAGGCCGCGCCGCGGATCTTCACGGCGAGGTCGTGCCGGACGCTCTCGGGTTCGATCGGCTCATGGAGCCAGCCGGAGAGTGCGGCGCGCCCGGGGGCGGCGACGGAGTACTCCTTCTTGTCCGGCCGGCCCTGCTGCGGCACCTCGCGCACGTCGATCCATCCGTCGCCCTCCATCCGTTTGAGGACGCGGTAGATCTGCTGGTGGGTGGCGGTCCAGAAGTAGCCGATGGACCGCTCGAAGCGCCGGGCCAGCTCGTAGCCGGAGCCCGGCTTCTCCAGCAGGGAGACGAGGATCGCGTGCTCGAGCGCCATACCCGGATCCTGCTATGCAACTCGTTTCATAGACAAGCGCCCCCGCCCGGGTGAGACGCGGCTCACTCGCGGCTGCTCCCCAGGGCGGGGCCGCACCACCGGGGAGCCCTCAGGGGCGCGGGATGTTGCGCAGGTTCGAGCGCGCCACCTGGACCATCCGGCCCACGCCGCCCTCCAGGACCATCCGTCCCGCCGACAGGGCGGATCCGGGCGGGTGCGGGGCGCTCCGGCGACCGGCCGCCCTAGCGCCGCCGGTACACCGAGCGCTGGAGGTGGTCCTTGGCGGGGCCGGTGGTACGCCACTGCACGTGCCATTCGCCGGGCGAGACGACGGTGAACGTGCCGTCGTAGCCGTCCCGCCCGCAGGGGTGGCGGGTGGTCCAGTGCCCCGTGCGCAGGTCGAGGTCGTGGAAGGGCCGGCCGTCGGCGAACAGCACCTCGGCCGTGCCGTCCGGCCGGGGCAGCAGCCGCAGCGTCCGCCCGGCCCGGTTGACCGCGCCGGCCCAGCTCAGCTCGCCGTCCTCGACGTGCAGTACGGACGCCCCGTCGTCGGCCGGCCGGAAGTCGGCCGTGCCGTGGAACGCCCCCTCGGCGCCGGTGTCCAGGTCGAGCAGGGTGCGGTCGACCGTCCACTGCCCGGTCAGGTAGGCGACGGCGTCGGGGACGGGGCGGGGTGCCGAATCGCTGACGGGTGTCGGATCATGGGCGGCGCAGTTCACCGACCCATCATCCCCCGCCGCCGCGGGCGGCGGGCGCCGCGGCGGCACGGGGTGAGGACCCAGGAGAAGGGCACGCACTGATGCGCAGCGTCTACGTCGTCACGCACCCGGAAGCGACCCACCACGTCGAAGGGGTGGTCGGCGGCTGGCACGATTCGCGGCTCACTCCGGCCGGCAGGCGCGCGGCGGTCTCCATCGCCCGGGCTCTGCGGGCCGCGGTCCCCGACGGCGCCGGGGTGGAGCTGTTCTCCTCGGATCTGCGGCGGACCCGGGAGACGGCCGAGGAGGTGGCCGGGCTCCTCGGCGTGGAACCGGTCCTGGACCGCAGGCTGCGGGAGAAGTCCTACGGGGAGGCCGAGGGGCGGCCGCAGGAGTGGCTGGACCGGCGGTTCGTCCCGCCGCCGGCCGCCGGGGACCGGATGGGGCACGACGAGGGCCTGCCGGGCGCCGAGACCAGAGCGGTCCTCGCCCGGCGCGTCTACGCGGCCGTGGACGACATCCTGCGGCGCCCGTGCGCGCACCAGGTCGTCGTGACGCACGGTTTCGCCCTGACGTTCGTCGTGGCGGCATGGATCGGGATGCCGTTCGAGGCGCTGGGCCGTGTCGCCTTCCCGGTGGCCCCGGGCAGCATCACCACCCTGCGCGAGGACGACTTCTTCCACAACCGCCAGGTCGTCGGCCTCGGTGACACCCGGCACCTCGGCTCGTGACCGCGGTGCGCCTCACGCGGCCCGGGCCTCCCGGCGGTAGCCGCCCGGGGCCCGGCCGAATTCGCGTTTGAAGGCCTTGGCGAAGGCGTACTCGGAGCCGTATCCGGTCCGGGCCGCGACGGTCGTGAGCGGGGCGTCCGTCTCGCGCAGCAGCCGGGCGGCGGTCGTCATGCGCCAGCGGGTCAGATAGGCCATGGGCGGCTCGCCGACGAGGGCGGTGAAGCGGCGGGCGAAGGCCGCGCGGGAGAGGCCCACGCGCTCGGCGAGCGACTCGACGGTCCACTGGGCGGCCGGGTCCGCGTGGACGGCGGAGAGCGCCGGGGCGACGGCGCTGTCGCCGAGGGCGGCCGCCCAGCCCTTGGCCGCCGTCGGGGGCTGGTCCTCGAACCAGGCGCGCAGGATGTAGAGGAGCAGCGAGTCGATGAGCGCGGGCACGATGCCGGCCGATCCGATGCGCGGGTTCTCCAGTTCCGTGCCGAGGAGCTGGACGGCGGCGCTCAGTTCGGGGTGGCGGCCGTGCCGGGTGGGGAGGTGGATGATCTCGGGGAGCCGGCTCACCAGGGGGTGGGGGCGCCCCTGGTCCAGGTGGTAGTTGCCGCACAGCAGACTCGTGCCGGGACCGTCGCCGCCGATGGTGACCGTGCCGAGCGGCGAGCCGGGCCGGAACTGCTCGGGCCTCTCCTCTTCGGCCGGGGTGGAGGGGTCGTCGGCCAGGACGTGCCCCCGGCCGTCGCGCAGGAAGACCACGTCGCCCGTGCTGAGGGCGAGGGGCTTCAGGTGCGGCGCGTCGCCGAGGGGGACGAGCCAGCAGGTGCCGTACAGCACCACGTGGAAGCCGGCGCCGGCGACCGGGGGGAGGCGCAGCCCCCAGGGGGCGCGGCCGTGGGTGCGTACGGACTGGGGCTGCCCGGTCCGCATCGAGCCCAGCGCCTCGGTCAGGATGTCCAACGCCGTCCTCTCTTCCCCGTCGTTCCCGTCACCGGCCTTCCGGTCAGCGTACGTCCCGGCCCGTGTCAGTCGACGGTCAGGACGATCTTGCCCTGGGTCCGGCCCGAGCCGACCACCTCGTGGGCCGCGGCGGCCTCGGCCAGCGGGAACGTCCCGGCGACGTGGGGGCGGATGCGGCCGGCGTCCACGAGGGCGGCGATCGCCTCCAGAGAGGCGTAGTCGGGCTCGACGGAGATTCCGGCGAAGTTCCGGCCCGCGGCCTCGACCTGGGCGGCGAGCTCCTGGTTCCAGTGCTCCATGATGCTGACGAGCGTGCCGCCGGGGCGCAGGACGGCCAGGGAGCGGACGCCTTCGGAGGAGGAGTCGAAGACGACGTCGGCGTCCTTGACCGCCTCCGTGAAGTCGGTGGTGCGGTAGTCGATGACCTCGTCGGCGCCCAGGCCGCGCACGAAGTCGTGCTTGGGGGCGCTCGCCATGGCGATCACGTGGGCGCCGCGGGCCTTGGCGATCTGCACGGCGAAGTGGCCGACGCCGCCCGCCGCGCGGTGGATCAGCACCCGCTGCCCCTCGGTGATCCGGGCCGCGTCGACCAGTCCCTGCCAGGCGGTGAGCGCGGCGAGCGGGAGGGCCGCGGCGTGCACGTGGTCGAGGCCGGCGGGCTTGCGGGCCACCTGGCGGGACGGCACGGCGACGTACTCGGCGTAGCCGGTGGCGGCGCGCGGGAAGAACGGCATGCCGAAGACCTCGTCGCCCGGCTTGAAGCGGGCGCCCGGGCCTGCCTCCTCGACGACGCCGGAGATGTCCCAGCCGACGCCGAAGGGCGGCTCGCCGAGCAGCGGGTAGGCGCCGGAGCGGACGGCCACGTCGACGGGGTTCACGCCGCTGGCGTGGACGCGGACGAGGACCTCGCCGCCGAGGGGGGTGGGACGCTCGGTCTCGACGACCTCCAGGACCTCGGGGCCTCCGAAGGACTTCTGAACGACAGCGCGCATGGTGATCTCTCCCGGTGAGGGGCCGGGGCGGTGTCCCCGGCGGTTGATGTGCTCAACACTAGGAAGATCGAATGAGCGGATGAATATCCCCGAGTCTTGGAAAGATGTCCCATCGTCTTAACTGCCGGGATCCTGAGCCATCCCGGGCGACGGCTACTCCAGGGCACGCGGCGACCGCGCTCCGGAGTGTGGGATTCCCCTCAGCGGCACCGCTTGAACAGTCAAAAGAGTGTGGGGTTAGCATATGAGCGCCGCCTAGCTCGATCGAGAGATGGACCTGCACCTGTGACTGTCAACGAGGACTCGTTCACAAGCTGGAAGAACCGCGAGGAGATCGCGGAGTCGATGATCCCGATCATCGGGAAGCTGCACCGCGAGCAGGACGTCACGGTCCTCCTCCACAGCCGCTCCCTGGTGAACAAGTCGGTGGTCAGCATCCTGAAGACCCACCGTTTCGCCCGGCAGATAGCGGGCGAGGAGCTCTCGGTCACCGAGACGCTGCCGTTCCTGCAGGCCCTGACCACGCTCGATCTCGGCCCTTCCCAGATCGACATCGGCATGCTCGCCGCGACGTACAAGGCCGACGACCGCGGCCTGTCGGTGGCGGACTTCACCGCCGAAGCCGTCGCCGGCGCCACGGGTGAGAACAAGATCGAGCGGTGCGAGGGCCGCGACGTCGTCCTCTACGGCTTCGGCCGCATCGGCCGCCTCGTCGCCCGCCTCCTCATCGAGAAGGCCGGTTCGGGCAACGGCCTGCGGCTGCGCGCCATCGTCGTCCGCCAGGGCGGCGAGCAGGACATCGTGAAGCGCGCCTCGCTGCTGCGGCGCGACTCGATCCACGGCCAGTTCCAGGGCACGATCACCGTCGACGAGGCGAACAGCACGATCGTCGCCAACGGCAACGAGATCAAGGTGATCTACGCCAACGACCCGTCCGAGGTCGACTACACGGCGTACGGCATCAAGGACGCCATCCTCATCGACAACACCGGCAAGTGGCGCGACCGCGAGGGGCTGTCCAAGCACCTGCGCCCCGGTATCGACAAGGTCGTCCTGACCGCGCCCGGCAAGGGTGACGTGCCCAACATCGTGCACGGCGTCAACCACGACATGATCAAGCCGGACGAGCAGATCATCTCCTGCGCGTCCTGCACCACCAACGCGATCGTCCCGCCGCTGAAGGCGATGGACGACGAGTACGGCGTGCTGCGCGGCCACGTGGAGACGGTCCACTCGTTCACGAACGACCAGAACCTGCTGGACAACTACCACAAGGCCGACCGCCGCGGCCGTTCCGCGCCGCTGAACATGGTCATCACCGAGACCGGTGCCGCCTCGGCCGTCGCCAAGGCGCTGCCCGGCCTCAAGGCGCCGATCACCGGCAGCTCGATCCGCGTTCCCGTGCCGGACGTCTCGATCGCGATCCTCAGCCTGCGGCTCGGCCGCGAGACCGACCGCGAGGAGGTCCTCGACTACCTCCGCAACGTGTCGCTGACCTCGCCGCTCAAGCGCCAGATCGACTTCACCACCGCCCCCGACGCGGTCTCGAGCGACTTCATCGGCTCGCGCCACGCCTCGATCGTCGACGCCGGCGCCACCAAGGTCGACGGCGACAACGCGATCCTCTACCTGTGGTACGACAACGAGTTCGGCTACTCCTGCCAGGTCATCCGTGTCGTCCAGCACGTGTCCGGGGTGGAGTACCCGACCTTCCCGGTGCCGCAGGTCTGATCCCGGCGCACCGTCTTCTCCGGCGTTCCTGAACGCCGCGGCCGGGCGGCCACCTCAACGGCGAGGTGGCCGCCCGGCCGTTTTCCGTGGGCCTCTCACGCCCCCCCGTCCGGCCCCTCCCGGTGCTCCCGGCCGGGGGCCGGCTCGTCCTGGTCCAGGGCCAGCAGGGCCGCGCCGATCCACCCCGCCTCCGGCCCGAGGCGGGCCGGCTCGATGGCCGGGAGTTCACGGTGGGCGGCCGCGGTGACGTACCGGGCGAAGCTCGCCCGGGTGGGGGCCAGCAGCAGTTCGCCGGCTTCCGCGACGCCGCCGCCGACGACCACCAGCTCGACGTCGAAGAGGTTGACGAGCGTCGCGATGCCGATGCCGAGCCAGTGGCCGAGGCGCTCCAGCTGGGCACGTGCGGCCGGGTCTCCGGTGCGCGCTG
>NZ_JBAMDC010000154.1:0-14208 GCF_036961605.1 Streptomyces sp. KLMMK | reverse complement strand
CGGGACCGGCTGCTGACCGAGCTGGTGCTGACCCACGTCGCCGCCGTACTCGGACACGCCTCGGCCGATGCACTGGCCCCGGGGCGGGCCTTCCAGGAGATGGGCTTCGACTCGCTCGCCGCCGTCGAGCTGCGCAACCTGCTGGGCGCCGCCACCGGTCTGGCCCTGCCGGCCACGCTGGCGTTCGACCAGCCGACGCCGCGGGCCCTGGCCGCCCACCTCAAGGCCGGGCTCGTCCCCGGGCCCGCCGACGCGGCCCGGGCGATGGTCGCCGAAGTGGACCGGCTGGAGGCCGCCCTGGCCGCCCTGCCCGACGAGGACGGCTCCCACGCGCGCGTCACCGCACGGCTCGAAGCCCTCCTGCGGACCTGGCACGACACGCACGGCGGGCCGGCCGGCACCGCGGCGCCCGAGGACATCGGCGGCGCCAGCGACGAAGAGCTTTTCGCGAGGATCGACAACGAACTGGGAGTCCAGTGATGGAAGAGCCGGGCACCGCCGACAAGCTCCGCGACTACCTCAAGCGGGCGACGGCAGAGCTGGAGCGGACCCGACGCCGCGTGCGCGAGCTGGAGGAGCGGGAGCGCGAACCGATCGCGATCATCGGCATGGGCTGCCGCTACCCCGGGGGCGTCCGGACACCCGAGGAGCTGTGGCGGATCGTCGCCGACGGCGTCGACGTGGTGTCCGGCTTCCCCGTGGACCGCGGCTGGGACATCGACGGCCTCTACGACCCCGAGCCCGGCCGCCCCGGCAAGAGCTACGTGCGGCACGGCGGGTTCCTGCACGACGCCGCCGAGTCCGACCCCGCCTTCTTCGGCATCAGCCCGAAGGACGCGGCGGGCACCGACCCCCAGCAGCGGCTGCTGCTGGAGACCTCCTGGGAGGCCTTCGAGCGGGCCGGGATCGACCCGGCCTCCGTCAAGGGCACGCCCACCGGCGTCTTCATCGGCCTGATGCACCACGACTACGTGGGCGGCACCATATCCGGCAGCATCGTCTCCGGGCGGATCGCCTACACCCTCGGCCTCGAAGGGCCCGCGGTCACCATGGACACCGCGTGCTCCTCCTCGCTGGTCGCCCTGCACACGGCCGTCCAGGCGCTGCGCAAGGGCGAGTGCTCGCTCGCCCTCGCCGGCGGCGCCGCCGTGATGGCCAGCCCCGAGATGTTCATCGAGTTCAGCGAGCGGCGCGCCCTGTCGCCCGACGGCCGCTGCAAGTCCTTCTCCGAGGACGCCGCCGGGGCCGCCTGGGCCGAGGGCGCGGGCGTCCTGCTGGTCGAGCGGCTGTCGGACGCGCTGCGCAACGGGCACGAGGTCCTCGCCGTGGTGCGCGGCAGCGCCGTCAACCAGGACGGCGCGTCCAACGGCATGACCGCGCCCAGCGGGCCCGCCCAGATCCGTGTGATCGAGCAGGCGCTCGCCGACGCCCGGCTCGCTCCCCAGCAGGTCGACGTCGTCGAGGCGCACGGCACCGGCACCACGCTCGGCGACCCCATCGAGGCGCAGGCCGTCATCGCCGCCTACGGGCAGGACCGGCCGGAGGGCCGGCCCATGTGGCTCGGCTCGATCAAGTCCAACATGGGCCACCCCCAGGCCGCCGCCGGCGTCGCGGCCATCATCAAGATGGTCATGGCCATGCGCCACGGCGTCCTGCCCCCGACCCTGCACGCCGAGAACCCCACGACCGCCGTCGACTGGTCGGCGGGCGACGTCGAGCTGCTGACGCGGGCCCGCGAGTGGCGGACCGACGGCGCGCCGCGCCGCGCCGGGGTGTCCTCGTTCGGGATCAGCGGCACCAACGCCCACACCATCCTCGAACAGGCCCCGGCCGCCGAAGCGCCCGGGGACCGGCCGCGCGCCGCCCTGCCCGTCGTGCCCTGGGTGCTCTCCGCCCGCACGGCCGACGCGGTCCGCGCCCAGGCCGGCCGGCTGCTGGAGGCCGAGGCCGGCTGCGGCAACGACCCCTTCGACACCGGCTTCTCCCTGGCCACGACCCGCTCCCTGTTCACCCACCGGGCGGCCGTCACCGGCCGCGACCGCGAGGAGCTGCTGGAGGGCCTGCGCGCGCTGGCCGACGGGCGGGAGCCGCCGGTGACGGCGGCGGGGCCGGGACGCCTCGCCGTCCTCTTCTCCGGCCAGGGTTCCCAGCGCCCCGGCATGGGCCGCGAGCTGCACGCCGCCTTCCCCGTCTTCGCCCGCGCCTTCGACGAGCTGTGCGCCGAGTTCGGCAAGCACCTCGACCGCCCGCTGCGGGACGTCGTCCTCGACCCCGGCTCGGAGCTGCTGCACCGGACGCAGTTCACCCAGGCCGGCCTTTTCGCCTTCGAGGTCGCGCTCTTCCGCCTGCTGGAGTCGTGGGGGATCCGCCCCGACCTGCTCGGCGGGCACTCCATCGGCGAGGTCGTCGCCGCGCACGTCGCCGGCGTCCTGTCCCTGCCGGACGCCGTCACGCTGGTCGCCGCGCGCGGCCGCCTGATGCAGGAACTCCCGGCCGGCGGGGCCATGGTCGCGATCCGGGCCGCCGAGGCCGACGTCGCCCCGCTGCTCACCGAGGGCGCCGGCCTCGCCGCCGTCAACGGGCCCCGCGCCGTCGTCGTCTCCGGCGACGAGGACGCGGTGCTGGCCGTCGCGGACCGGTTCGGCAGGACCACCCGGCTGCGGGTGTCGCACGCGTTCCACTCGCACCGCATGGACGCCATGCTGGAGCCGTTCCGCCGGGCGATCGAGGGGCTGGCCTTCCACGAGCCCCGGCTGCCCGTCGTCTCCAACGTCACCGGGCGGCCGGCCACGGACCTGACCTCGCCCGAGTACTGGGTCCGGCACGTGCGCGAAGCCGTCCGCTTCGGCGACGGCGTGCGCACCCTCGCCGCCGAAGGCGCCACCCGCTTCCTGGAGGTCGGCCCCGACGCCGTGCTCACCGGCATGGCCCAGGACGCCGTGGACCAGGCCGTCGCCACCCAGCGCCGCGACCAGGGCGAGGTCAAGGCCCTGATCGACGCGGTGTGCAGGCTGCACACCGGCGGGCTGAGCCCCGACTGGTCCGCGCTGTTCGCCGGCGCCCGCCGCGTCGCCCTGCCCACGTACCCCTTCCTGCGCGACCGCCACTGGGAGAACGCCCCCTCGGTGACCGCCGACCGGCCCGTCGACGAGAACGCCGGGTTCTGGCAGCTCGTACGGGACGGGGACGTGCCCGCGCTCGCCGCCACCCTCGGCGTCGCGGACGCGTCCCCCGTCGCCGCCCTCGTGCCCGCGCTCGCCGCCTGGCACGGCGACCGGCAGGCCAACGCCACCGTGGACGGCTGGCGTTACCGCACGAGCTGGCGCATGCTGTCCGCCGCGCAGGCCCCGGCCGGCGCCGGGCAGTGGCTCGCCGTCGTCCCCGAGGACGCCGAGCGCGACCCCTGGACCGGCGCCCTGCTCGCCGCGCTCGCCGACGGCGGCCTCGGCATCGACGTCCTCCCGGTGCCCGCCGCCGCGCAGGACCGCGCAGGGCTCACCGCGCTGCTCACCGGCCGCACCGGCGTGGACGGCGTGCTCAACCTGCTCGCCCCCGCCGCCCCGCCCACCGCGACGGCCGCCCTCGTCCAGGCGCTCGCCGGCACCGGGACCGCCGCCAGGCTGTGGACCGTCACCCGGGAGGCCGTCGCGCACGAGGCGCGCCCCCAAGACTTCCGGCAGGCGGCCGTCTGGGGGCTCGGGCGCGTGGCCGCACTGGAGCACCCCGACCTGTGGGGCGGCCTCGCCGACCTGCCGGAGACGCTCGGACCGCACGTCGTCGCCCGGTTCGCGGCCCTGCTCACCGGCCCCGGCGACGAGGACCAGATCGTCGTCCGCGCCTCCGGGGCGTACGCCCGCCGCCTGGAGCACGCCCCCGCCCGCACGGGAGCGCCGTGGCGGCCCACCGGCACCGTGCTGGTGACCGGCGCCACCGGAGCCGTCGGCGCCGAGGTCGCCAAGTGGCTCGCCGCCGAGGGCGCGGAGCACCTGCTGCTCACCAGCCGCCGCGGTGAACGCGCCCCGGGCGCCGCCGAACTGGTGCGGGAGCTGGCCGCGACGGGCACCGAGGTCACCCTGGCCGCGTGCGACGTCGCCGACCGCGACAGCCTCGCCGCGCTCCTGCGCACGGTGCCCGCGGACCAGCCGCTGACCGCCGTCATGCACCTGGCCGGCGTCCTGGACGACGGCGTCCTCGACGCCCTCACCCCCGAGCGCTTCGACGCCGTGCTCGCCCCCAAGGCCGACGCGGCCCGGCACCTCCACGAGCTGACCGCGGACCTGGACCTCTCCGCCTTCGTGCTCTTCTCCTCCCTCACCGCCACCGTCGGCGGCGCCGGCCAGGCCAACTACGCGGCCGCCAACGCCTTCCTCGACGGGCTCGCCGAATTCCGGCGCGCCCACGGGCTCCCGGCCACCTCGGTGGCCTGGGGACCCTGGGGCGGCGCGGGCATGGCCGACAGCGACCACGTGCGCGGCGCCGGAAGCGCCCTCGGCATCGCGGCCCTGGACCCCGCCCGTGCCCTGACGGCGCTGCGCCGCGCCCTGGAGGGCGACGAGACCACGCTGACCGTGGCCGACGTGGACTGGACCCGGTTCGTACCGGCGTTCACCTCCGTGCGCAGCAGTCCGCTGCTGGCCGACCTGCCGGAGGTCCGGGACCTCAAGCCGGCCGTCGCCGAGGCCCCGGTGCCCGACGACTTCGCCCAGAGGCTCGCCGCGATGACCGCGGGCGAGCGCGAACGCGCCCTGGTGGACCTCGTGTGCGGCCAGGCCGCACGCGTCCTCGGCTACGCGGGAGCCGGCGCGGTCGAGCCGACGACGGCCTTCCGCGACCTCGGCTTCGACTCGCTGACCTCCGTCGACCTGCGCAACCGGATCAGCACGGCCGCGGGGGTGACCCTCCCCGCCACCCTGGTCTTCGACTACGCGACCCCCGCCGCCCTGGCCGCGCACCTGGGCGGGGAGCTCGGCGGGGCGGCGGCCTCCGCCGACTCCGTCCTCGCCGAGCTGGACCGGCTGGAGGCCCGGCTCCGCGAGCTGAGCGCCGAGGACCTCGAACAGGCACGGATCACCGCGCGCCTGCAGACCGTACTGGGCGGGCTGACCGGGACGCTGGCCGGCGGTGACGCCCCGTCGGTCGCCGGCCGGCTGGAGGACGCCTCCGCCGACGACGTCTTCGCCTTCATCGACAACGAGCTCGGCACGACGTGACCCGAACCGCTCCCCCGTCCCGCACGCCGGCAGCCGAATCTTCCCGCACAGAAGTGGCGACACCCGATGACCAACGATGACAAGCTGCTCGACTACCTCAAGAGGGTCACCGCGGATCTGCACCAGACACGGCAGCGGCTGCGGGACGTGGAGAGCGGGGACGAGGAACCGGTCGCCATCGTCGGGATGAGCTGCCGCTTCCCCGGCGGCGTCAGCACGCCGGAGGAGCTCTGGCAGCTCGTCCACGACGGCACCGACGCCATCACCGGCTTCCCGGAGGACCGCGGCTGGGACACCGACTCCCTCTACGACCCGGACCCCGACGCCGCCGGCAAGAGCTATGTGCGCCGTGGCGGGTTCCTGCACGACGCGGGCGACTTCGAGCCCGGCTTCTTCGGCATCAGCCCCCGTGAGGCCGTCGCCATGGACCCCCAGCAGCGCCTGCTGCTGGAGGTGTCGTGGGAGGCGCTGGAGCGGGCGGGCATCGCCCCGGACTCGGTGCGGGGCGCCCAGGTCGGCGTGTTCGCCGGCACCAACGGCCAGGACTACCGCGACCTGCTCGCGAAGCTGCCGCAGGACACCGAGGCGGCCCTGGGCACCGGCAGCCTCGCCGCGGTGATCTCCGGCCGCATCTCGTACACCCTCGGCATCGAGGGACCGTCGGTCACCATCGACACCGCCTGCTCCTCCGCCCTGGTCGCCCTGCACCTGGCGGTGCAGGCACTGCGGCAGAAGGAGTGCTCGCTGGCCCTGGCCGGCGGCGCGACCGTCATGTCCACCCCCGGCTCCTTCATCGCCTTCAGCCGGCAGCGGGGCCTGGCCCCCGACGGCCGCTGCAAGTCCTTCGCGGACGGCGCCGACGGCACGGGCTGGGGCGAGGGCGCCGGCATGCTGCTCCTGGAGCGGCTCTCCGACGCCCGCCGCAACGGCCACCGCGTCCTGGCCGTCGTCCGGGGCAGCGCCGTCAACCAGGACGGCGCGTCCAACGGCCTGACGGCCCCCAACGGCCCGTCCCAGCAACGCGTCATCCGCCGGGCGCTGGCGAACGCACGGCTGTCCGCGTCCGACGTCGACGCCGTCGAAGCACACGGCACGGGCACCACCCTGGGCGACCCCATCGAGGCCCAGGCGCTCCTGGCGACGTACGGTCAGGGCCGCCCCGGCGGACAGCCGCTGTGGCTGGGCTCGGTCAAGTCGAACATCGGGCACACCCAGGCCGCGGCCGGCGTCGCCGGCGTCATCAAGATGGTCATGGCGATGCGGCACGGCATTCTCCCGCGCACCCTGCACGTGGACGCGCCGTCGGCCCGGGTCGACTGGTCGGCGGGCGACGTCCGGCTGCTCACCGAGACCCGGCGGTGGCCGGAGGCCGGCGGGCGTCCGCGCCGGGCCGGCATCTCCTCCTTCGGCGCGAGCGGCACCAACGCCCACACCATCATCGAGCAGGCGCCCGCCGAGGAGGAGCCCGCCGGGGAAGCGGCGGACCGCGCCCCCGGCACGGTGCCCTCCCTCATCCCCTGGACCGTCTCCGGCCGGACCACCGAGGCCCTGCAGGAGCAGGCGGCACGCCTCGCCGCCGCCGTCGGCACCGCCGACCCCGCGGACGTCGCCCTCTCCCTGGCCACGACCAGGACCGCGTACCCGCACCGGGCCGTCGTCCTCGGCCACGGCCGCGACGAGCTGCTCGGCGGCCTCGCCGCGCTCGCCGAGGGCAGGCCCGGGGTGCTCCAGGGCCGCACCGCCAAGGGCCTGACCGCCTTCCTCTTCACCGGCCAGGGCGCGCAGCGCGCCGGCATGGGCAAGGAGCTCCACGCGGAGTTCCCCGTCTTCGCCCGCGCCTTCGACGAGGTGTGCGCCCACTTCGAGGCCGGGCTGATGGAGACCGTCTTCGGCACCGACGCCGCGCCGCTGAACCGGACGGCGTGCACCCAGGCCGCCCTCTTCGCGGTCGAGGTGGCCCTCTTCCGGCTCGTCGAGTCGTGGGGCCTGAAGCCCGACTTCCTGGCCGGTCACTCGATCGGCGAGCTGGCGGCCGCCCATGCCGCGGGCGTCCTCACCCTCCAGGACGCCTGCACCCTCGTCGCGGCCCGCGGGCGCCTGATGCAGGCCCTGCCCGAGGGCGGCGCGATGGTCGCCGTCAAGGCGGCTGAGGACGAGGTCGCGCCGCTGCTGACCGGCGAGGTGAGCATCGCGGCCGTCAACGGCCCGGAGGCCGTCGTCGTCTCCGGCGCCGAGGACGCCGTCACGGAGCTCGCCGCCCGCTTCGAGAAGACCAAGCGGCTCCCGGTCTCCCACGCCTTCCACTCCCCGCTCATGGAGCCGATGCTGGCGGAGTTCCGCGCGGTCGCCGAGAGCATCGCCTACGCCAGGCCCGCCGTCCCCGTCGTCTCCAACGTCACCGGCCGCCTCGCCACGGACGAGCTGACCTCGCCGGAGTACTGGGTCCGCCACGTCCGCGAGGCCGTCCGCTTCCACGACGGCGTCCGCGCCCTCCACGAGGCCGGCGCCACCCGCTTCCTGGAGCTCGGCCCCGACGCCGTCCTCACGGCGATGGCACGGGAGTGCCTGGACGAGGACGCCGTCGAGAGCACCGTTCTCGTGTCCGCCACGCGGCGCGAGCGCCCCGAGCCGGAGACCCTGCTGACCGCGGTGGCCCGGCTCCACATCAGCGGGTTCTCCCCGGACTGGGCCGCCCTGTTCGAGGGCGCGCAGCGCATCGAGCTGCCCACCACCGCCTTCCGGCGCGAGCGCTTCTGGGCCGTCGTCCCGGCCGGCGCGGGCGACGTCGCCTCCGCGGGCCTGGACTCCGCCGAACACCCGCTGCTCGGCGCCACCACCATGCTTGCCGACGAGGGCGGCGCGGTCTTCACCGGCCGGATAGCGGTCCGTACGCACCCCTGGCTCGCCGACCACGTCGTCGGGGACGCCGTCGTGCTGCCCGGCACCGGCATGGTCGAACTGGCCGTCAGGGCGGGCGACCAGGTCGGCTGCGGTCACCTGGAGGAACTCACCCTCGAAGTCCCGCTGGTCCTGCCCGAGCGCGACGGCGTCCGTGTCCAGGTCGCCGTCAGCGCCCCCGGCGCCGACGGCGGCCGCACGCTCGGCATCTACTCCCGCCCCGAGCACGCCGCCGCCGATCAGCCCTGGACCCGCCACGCCACCGGACTGCTCACCGCCGGCCCCGCGCTCCCCGGCGAGCCCCTCGCCGTATGGCCCCCGGAGGACGCCGAGGAGCTCGACACCACCGGCCTCTACGAGCGGCACGCCGCGTCCGGCCTGCACTACGGCCCTGTCTTCCAGGGCCTGCGCGCCGCATGGCGGCGCGGCGACGAGGTGTTCGCCGAGGTACGGCTCGCCGAGCGGCCGGCCGCCGAGGCCGCCGGCTTCGGCCTGCACCCCGCGGCCTTCGACGCCGCCCTGCACGCCCTCGCCCTCATCGGCGACGGCTCCGACGACGAGACCGCCCGCCTGCCCTTCATGTTCGCCGGCGTGTCCCTGCACGCCGCGGGGGCGTCCGTGCTCCGGGTGCGGCTGACGCCCAACGGCGCGCACTCCTTCGCCGTCGACCTGGCCGACGCGGCCGGCGCCCCCGTGGCCACCGTCGCCACCCTCGCCTCACGGCCGCTCACCGGCCTGAAGCAGACCCGGGAACCGTCCGCCGACGCCCTGTTCCGCCTCGGCTGGGTCCCCCTCCCGCAGCAGGCCGCCCCCGCGGACGCCGCCGGGCACCGCCTGCTGGAGAGCGCCGCCGGCACCGGCGCCGACGCCCTGCGGACCGCCACCCGCACGGCACTCGAAGCGCTCCAGGACGACGACCCCCGCACCCTGGTCGTCGTCACCCGCGGAGCCGTCTCCGTCGCGGGCGAGGACGTACCCGACCTGGCCGGTGCCGCCGTGTGGGGCCTGGTCCGCTCCGCGCAGTCGGAGAACCCCGGCCGCTTCGTCCTCCTCGACCTGGACCCGGCCGCCGACGCCGAGGCGTCCGTACGGCTCGCCCTCGCCTCGGACGAGCCGCAGGTGGCCGTACGCGACGGAGCCGCGTACACCGCCCGGCTGACCGCCGCCGAGCCCGCCGGCGACGCCGCACCGCAGCTCGACCCGGACGGCACCGTGCTCCTGACCGGCGCGACCGGCGGCCTCGGCCCCGTCCTCGCCCGGCACCTGGTGAGCAACCTGGGCGCCCGCAGGCTCCTGCTGCTCAGCAGGGGCGGCCGGGCCGACGACCTCGTCGCCGAACTCACCGCCCTCGGCGCCCACGCCACGACCGCCGCCTGCGACGTGGCCGACCGCGACGCCCTCGCCGCGGCCCTGGCGGCCGTCCCGGCAGCACACCCGCTGACCGCCGTCGTGCACGCCGCAGGCGTCCTCGACGACGGCGTGGTCGCCTCGCTCACCCCCGAGCGCCTGGACGCCGTGCTGCGCCCCAAGGCCGACGGCGCCCTCAACCTGCACGAGCTCACCGCAGGCGCGGACCTCGCGGCCTTCGTGCTCTTCTCCTCGGTCGCCGGTGTCGTCGGCGCCCCGGGACAGGGCAACTACGCCGCCGCCAACGCCTTCCTCGACGCCCTCGCCGCGCACCGGCGCGCGCACGGCGCCCCCGCCCTCTCCCTGGCCTGGGGGCCGTGGGCCCCCACCGGCGGCATGACCAGCAGCCTGGACAGCGCCGACCGCGCCCGGATCTCCCGCGGCGGCATGGCCGAACTGTCCCCGGAAGAGGGCACGGCCCTCTTCGACCTCGCCCGCCGCACCGGGCTCGCGGCCGTCGCACCCGTCCGGCTGAACCTGCCCGCGCTGCGCGCCCAGGGCGCCGCGCTCGCCCCCGTCTTCCGCACCCTCGCAGGACGTACGGTGCGGCGCGGGGCCGCGGTCACCGAGGGCGCAGGCCTCTCGCTCGGCGAGAAGCTGTCCGGACTCGGCGAGGCGGAGCGGGCGGACGCGCTGCTGCAGCTCGTCCGCACCCAGGTCGCCGCCGTCCTCGGGCACAGCTCGCCCGAGGCCGTCGACCCCGAACGCGCCTTCCAGGAGCTGGGCTTCGACTCGCTCGCCGCCATCGAGCTCCGCAACGCCCTCTCCACCGAGACCGGGCAGCGGCTCCCGTCCACGCTCGTCTTCGACTACCCCTCCTCCCGGGCGCTCGCCGCCCACCTCGCCGAACAGGCCGCCGGGGCCACGGCGGGAGCCCGCAGGCCCGCACGGGCCGCGGCCGCGGCCCGTGCCGACGAGCCCATCGCCATCGTCGGCATGGCCTGCCGCTACCCCGGCGGGGTGACCTCCCCGGACGGGCTGTGGCAGCTGGTCGCCGACGGGACCGACGCCATCAGCGACTTCCCCGTCAACCGCGGCTGGGACACCGACCGCATCTACGACCCCACGGGCGAGCGCCCGGACACCACCTACGTACGGCGGGGCGGGTTCCTGCACGATGCGGGGGAGTTCGATGCGGGGTTCTTCGGGATCAGTCCGCGTGAGGCGTTGCTGATGGATCCGCAGCAGCGGTTGCTGCTGGAGGGTTCGTGGGAGGCGCTGGAGAGTGCGGGGATCGATCCGGGGACGCTCAAGGGCAGCCGGACGGGCGTGTTCGCCGGGGTGATGTATCACGACTACTTCGGCAGCTTCGGGTCCGGGAGCATCGTCTCCGGGCGCGTGGCGTACACGCTCGGTCTTGAGGGGCCGACGCTGTCGATCGACACTGCCTGCTCGTCCTCCCTCGTCGCCCTCCACCTCGCCGTGCAGTCCCTGCGCCAGGGCGAGTCCTCGCTCGCCCTCGTCGGCGGCGTCGCCGTGATGGCCACGCCCGACACCTTCGTGGAGTTCAGCCGCCAGGGAGCGCTCGCCACCGACGCCACCTGCCGCGCCTTCGCCACCTCCGCGGGCGGCACCGTCTGGGGCGAGGGCGTCGGCGTCCTCGTCGTGGAGCGCCTCTCCGACGCCCGCCGCAACGGCCACCGCGTCCTGGCCGTCGTCCGGGGCAGCGCCGTCAACCAGGACGGCGCGTCCAACGGCCTGACGGCCCCCAACGGCCCCTCCCAGCAACGCGTCATCCGCCAGGCGCTGGAGAACGCCGGCCTGGCGACCGCTGACGTGGACGTGGTGGAGGCGCACGGCACCGGCACCACCCTCGGTGACCCGATCGAGGCCCAGGCACTGCTCGCCACCTACGGCCAGGACCGCCCCGGGGACCGGCCGCTGTGGCTCGGCTCGCTGAAGTCCAACATCGGTCACACGCAGGCAGCCGCCGGCGTCGCCGGGGTCATCAAGATGGTGCAGGCCATGCGCCACGGCGTCCTGCCCAAGACCCTGCACGTCGACGAGCCGTCGGACCAGGTGGACTGGACGGCGGGCAGTGTCGAACTGCTGACGGAGGCGCGCGAGTGGCCGCAGGCCGACGGGCGCCCGCGCCGGGCCGGTATCTCCTCGTTCGGCATCAGCGGCACCAACGCCCACACCATCATCGAGGAAGCCATCGAGGAAGCCCCGGCCGAGCCCGCACCGGAGCCGCGACCCGCAGCCACCCCCTCCGTACCGTGGCTGCTGTCCGCGAAGACCCGGGCGGCCCTGCCCGCCCAGGCCGGGCGGCTGCTGGCCCACCTGGACGCCCACCCCGGACTCGACGCCTCGGACATCGCCTTCTCCCTGGCCACCACCCGTGCCCACTTCGCCCACCGGGCTGCGGTCACCGGCACGGACCGCGCCGCCCTGAGGGACTCCCTCGCCGCCCTGGCCGAGGGCGCCACCGCGCCGGGCCTGGCCGAGGGCATCGCCGCCGGCGGCGCCCGGCCCGTGTTCGTCTTCCCCGGCCAGGGCTCGCAGTGGCAGGGCATGGCCACCGGACTCATCGACGAATCCCCGGTGTTCGCCGCCGCCATGAACGACTGCGCCGCGGCCTGCGCGCCCTTCGCCGACTGGGACTTCACGGCCGAGCTGCACGGGCCGCTGGACCGCGTGGACGTCGTCCAGCCGCTGCTGTGGGCGGTCATGGTCTCGCTCGCGAAGACCTGGAGCGCGTACGGGGTGCGCCCCGCGGCCGTGATCGGCCACTCCCAGGGCGAGATCGCCGCGGCCTGCGCCGCCGGCGCCCTGTCCCTGGAGGACGGCGCCCGCATCGTCACCCTGCGCAGCAAGGCGATCGCCGAGGACCTCTCCGGAGGCGGCGGCATGATGTCCGTCGCCCTGCCCGCCGACGAGGTCGCCCGGCGGCTGTCCGCGTGGGACGGGCGGCTCTCCGTCGCGGCCGTCAACGGCTCCGGATCGGTGGTGGTCTCCGGCGAGACCGGGGCCCTGGACCTCCTCCAGGCACAGCTCAAGGACGAGGGCATCCGGGTCAAGCGGCTGCCGGTGGACTACGCCTCGCACTCCGCGCAGGTCGAGACCATCCGCGACCGGCTGCTCGCCGACCTGGCCGGCGTGCGGCCGCGCCCGTCCGACGTGCCCTTCTACTCCACGGTCACCGGCGGGCTCCTCGACACCACCGGGCTGGACGCCGCGTACTGGTACACCAACCTGCGGCAGACCGTGCTCTTCGAACAGGCCACGCGGGCGGCCGTCGCCGAGGGCCACGGGCTCTTCGTCGAGTCCAGCCCGCACCCCGTCCTGACCCTCGGCATCCAGGAGACCGACGACGGCGTGACCGCCATCGGCTCGCTGCGCCGCGACGAGGGGGGCCGGGAGCGGTTCACCGCCGCCCTCGCCGAGGCCCACGTCCACGGCGTGCCGGTCGACTGGAAGGCTCTGTTCGACGGCGGGCGGCCGTGCCGCGTGGACCTGCCGGCGTACGCGTTCGAGCACGAGCGGTTCTGGCTGGACAGCGCGGCCGGCGGCGCCGACGTCACTTCGGCAGGCCTCGCCCCGACCGACCACCCCCTGCTGAGCGCGGCGATGACGCGCGCCGACTCCGACGGCGCGGTCCTCACCGGCCGCCTGTCGGTGGGCACCCACTCGTGGCTGGCCGACCACGTGGTCGGCGGGGAGCTGCTGTTCCCCGGCACCGGCTACCTCGAACTGGCCGTGCGCGCCGGAGACCAGGTCGGCTGCGGGCGGGTCGCCGAGCTCACGCTGCAGGCCCCCCTGGTGCTGCAGGAACACGGCGCCGTGCAGCTGCAGGTGGTCGTCGGCGAGGCCGGGGACGGATCGGTGCGGCCGGTGACCGTCTACTCCCGTACCGAGAGCGCCGAGGACGAGCTGCCGTGGACCCGCCACGCCGACGGCCTGCTGGCCCCGGCGGGCACCCCCGCCAAGCCCGAGCCGGCGTCGTGGCCGCCCGCCGGAGCCGAACCGGTCGCCCTGGACGGCGTCTACGAGCAGCTCGCCGAGGCGGGCCTGGCCTACGGGCCCGCCTTCCAGGGCCTGCGCGCCGCCTGGCGCCTGGGCGAGGACGTGTACGCGGAGGTGAGCCTGGGGGAGCAGGCCGACGGGTTCGGCCTCCACCCGGCCCTGTCGGACGCCGCCCTGCACGCAGTCGGCCTCACCTCCGTCGCCGGTGACGACGCCCTCCTGCCGTTCGCCTGGTCCGACGTGCAGCTGCACGCGACCGGGGCGACGGACCTGCGCGTCCGCGTACGGCCCGCAGGAGCCGAGGGGGCGGTCTCCCTGACGCTCGCCGACACCACCGGCGCCCCCGTGGCGACCGTCGGCTCCCTCGCCCTGCGCCCGGTCCCCGCCGAACAGCTCGCCGCGGCCGCCAAGTCGGCCCGTACCGGGTCGCTCTACCGCGTCGACTGGATCCCCGCACCGTCCACGGCCGCCGGACCCGTCCGGGACCACGAGGTCCTGCACGCCGCGGCCGGGACGAGCGCCGAGGAGGTGCGGGCGGGCGTCGCCGGCCTCCTCGACCGGCTGCGCGACGGCCTCGCCGGGGACGCGCCCCTGGTGGTCGTCACCGGCCCCGACCTCGCCGGGGCCGCGGCCGCCGGCCTGACGCGCTCGGCCCAGACGGAGAACCCCGGCCGCATCGTGCTCGTCGAGAACGGCGGCACGGAGGCCCCGGACGACGACGCCCTGG
>NZ_JBAMDC010000153.1:0-14300 GCF_036961605.1 Streptomyces sp. KLMMK | reverse complement strand
CGGTGACGACGCCCTCGCCGGCACGCGGCACGCGGCACTCGCCCGGCTGTCCGCGGCGACCGCCGCGGAGGTGGGCGTGCGCGACGGCGAGCTGCTGGCGGTGACGGGCCAGGCCGGGACGGTGCGGCTGCCGCTGCGCGTGACGGCCATGCCGGACCGCGTGGTGTGGCTGCCGCTGAACTCGGCCGGCGGCGGCGTCGCCGGGGACACCGGCGCGCGCCCCGGCGAGCTCGTACGGATCGGGGCGGATTCCGGTGAGGGCACCGGGACCGGGACACCGGAGGCGCGGTAGTGAACGCTGTGGAAGCTGTGCAGGCTCACCGACTGACCGGACTGGCCGCCGAGGACCTGTCGATGTTCGGCCGGGACCCGTGGTGGCTGGTCGTCGTCAAGGCGGTCTTCTGCTTCGCGTTCGTCATGCTGACCGTGCTGTTCTCGATCGTCTGGGAACGCAAGGTCGTTGCGTGGATGCAACTGCGCATCGGCCCCAACCGGCACGGCCCGTGGGGCATGCTGCAGTCCCTCGCGGACGGCATCAAGCTGATGCTGAAAGAGGACGTGATCGTCAAGCGGGCGGACAAGGCGGTCTATCTGCTCGCCCCGGTCGTGGCGGCCGTGCCCGCGTTCATGGCGATCGCCGTGATCCCCTTCGGCCCGGCCGGCAACGAGATCTCGGTCTTCGGGCACCGCACCACGATGCAGCTCACGGACCTGCCGATCGGCGTGCTCTACATCCTCGCCACGGCCTCGGTGGGCATCTACGGCATCGTGCTCGCGGGCTGGTCGTCCGGCTCGACGTACCCGCTGCTCGGCGGCCTGCGCTCGTGCGCGCAGATGATTTCCTACGAGATCGCGATGGGCGTCTCCTTCGCGGCCGTCTTCCTCTACTCCGGGTCCATGTCGACCTCGGCGATCGTGGAGGCCCAGCACGACCGCTGGTACGTGCTGCTGCTGCCGGTGTCCTTCCTGGTCTACATCGTGGCGATGGTGGGGGAGACCAACCGGGCGCCGTTCGACCTGCCGGAGTCCGAGGGCGACCTGGTCGGCGGCTTCAACACCGAGTACTCCTCCATCAAGTTCGCGATGTTCATGCTGGCCGAGTACGTCAACATGGTCACCGTCTCGGCGGTGGCGGTGACGCTGTTCCTGGGCGGCTGGCGGGCCCCGTACCCGGTCTCGGCGTTCTGGGAGGGCGCGAACCACGGGTGGTGGCCGCTGCTGTGGTTCGTGATCAAGCTGCAGCTGCTGCTGTTCTTCTTCATCTGGCTGCGCGGGACGCTGCCGCGGCTGCGCTACGACCAGTTCATGAAGCTGGGGTGGAAGGTCCTCATCCCGGTCTCGATGGTGTGGCTGATGCTCGTCGCCTCGGTGCGGGCCCTGCGGAACGAGAACTACGACTTCCAGCAGATCGTGCTGTACGTCGGCGGCGCCGTCGTCGCGGTCCTGCTGCTCTCCTTCGTGGCGGACATCTTCCGCAAGGGCGAGCGCGGGCAGGGCGACGGAGAGGCCGCGCCGGAGCGGGAGTTCGACCCGACGGGCGGCGGGTTCCCCGTGCCGCCGCTGCCCGGGCAGACCCTTCCGCCGGTGCCGCGCCGCAGGCCGCGCCGTGACGGAGAGCTCATTGTCAGTGGCGGGCCCGATACTGTGCGTGACGGAAAGGAGGGCTGACGGCGGTGGCTACCGAACCCGCGCGGGGCGATGATCCCCGCGACACCCCCCGCAATCCCGTGGCCGGCTTCGGCGTGACCTTCAAGGCCATGTTCAAGAAGCGGCTGACCGAGCAGTACCCGGAGTACAAGAAGCCCACGGCCCCCCGCTTCCACGGCCGCCACCAGCTCAACCGGCACCCGGACGGCCTGGAGAAGTGCATCGGCTGCGAGCTGTGCGCCTGGGCCTGTCCCGCCGACGCCATCTACGTGGAGGGCGCGGACAACAAGGACGAGGAGCGCTATTCGCCGGGCGAGCGCTACGGCCGCGTCTACCAGATCAACTACCTCCGCTGCATCCTGTGCGGCCTGTGCGTCGAGGCGTGCCCGACCCGCGCCCTCACCATGACCAACGAGTACGAACTGGCCGACAGCAGCCGCGAGTCGCTCATCTATACGAAAGAGGAGCTCCTGGCCGGCCTGGAGGAGGGCATGGTCGACAGCCCGCACGCGATCTTCCCCGGCATGACCGAACAGGACTACTACCGCGGCCTGGTGACGGAGGCCGCACCCGGCACCGTCCGCCAGATCGCGGTCACCAAGGGAGAACAGCATCCATCAGGGCCTGCGGCCCGGGCGGACGAGGAAGGGGCCGACGCATGAGCGCCTCTTCTCCGGTCGTCTCCTCCCTGGCCGCCTCGGCCGCCTCCACCACCTCGACGGGTGAGGCGGTCCAGTTCTGGATCCTGGCGGTCGTCGCCGTCCTCGGGGCGCTGGGCGCCGTCTTCATGAAGAAGGCCGTGCACAGCGCCCTCTCGCTGGCCGGCACCATGATCGTCCTGGCGGTGTTCTACCTCGCCAACGGCGCCTACTTCCTCGGCGTCGTCCAAATCGTCGTCTACACCGGCGCGATCATGATGCTGTTCCTCTTCGTCGTCATGCTCGTGGGCGTCACCGCCGCCGACTCCCTCAAGGAGACCATCAAGGGCCAGCGGTGGCTCGCCGCCCTGTGCGTGCTCGGCTTCGGCATCCTCCTCATGGCCGGCATCGCCAATGCCTCCCTGAAGGAGTTCAACGGCATCGGCCGGGCCAACGCCGGGGGCAATGTGGAGGGCCTCGCCGCCCTCCTCTTCACCAAGTACGTCTTCGCGTTCGAGATCACCGGCGCCCTGCTGATCACCGCGGCCGTCGGCGCGATGGTGCTCACCCACCGCGAGCGCACCGAGCGCGCCGCCACCCAGCGCGAGCTCGCCGAGCGGCGCGTCCGCGAGGGCAAGCAGATCACCCCGCTCCCCGCCCCGGGCGTCTACGCCCGGCACAACGCCGTCGACATCCCGGGCCTCCTCCCGGACGGCACGACGTCCGACCTCACCGTCAGCCCCACCCTGCGGGCCCGCGGCCAGGTCCGTGACGTCTCGGGCGAGGCCCTGGAGGACCTGGCGGCCCTGGAACAGCGCTCGGGCGACTGGCAGGAGCGCGGCCGCAGCGAGGACGCAGGCGCGAAGGGGGCGAGCAAGTGAACCCGGTCAACTACCTCTACCTGGCGGCCCTCCTGTTCACCATCGGGGCGGCCGGCGTGCTCATCCGGCGGAACGCGATCGTCATCTTCATGTGCGTCGAGCTGATGCTGAACGCCTGCAACCTGGCTTTCGTCACCTTCTCCCGGCTGCACGGCAATCTCGACGGCCAGATCATCGCCTTCTTCACGATGGTCGTGGCCGCGGCCGAGGTCGTGGTGGGCCTCGCCATCATCGTGACGATCTTCCGCTCCCGGCACTCGGCCTCGGTGGACGACGCCGGCCTGCTGAAGCTGTAAGGGGACGCTGACGTGGAGAACCTCATCGGATTGCTCGTCGTGGCACCGCTGCTGGGCGCGGCCGTGCTGCTGTGCGGCGGGCGCAGGCTCGACCGCGGCGGGCCCTGGATCGGCACGCTGTTCGCGGCGGTGTCCCTCGCGATCGGCGTGGTGCTCTTCGCCGCGCTGCTCGGCCGCGACGCCGACGACCGCACGCTGGACGCCACGGCCTTCAGCTGGGTGCCCGTCGGCGGCTTCCGCGCGGACGTCGGCTTCCACCTCGACCAGCTGTCGATGACCTTCGTCCTGCTGATCACGGGCGTGGGCACGCTCATCCACCTCTACTCGGTGGGCTACATGGCGCACGACGAGCGGCGGCGGCGCTTCTTCGGCTATCTCAACCTCTTCCTCGCCGCGATGCTCCTGCTCGTCGTCGCGGACAACTACCTCCTGCTGTACGTGGGCTGGGAGGGCGTCGGCCTCGCCTCGTACCTGCTGATCGGCTTCTGGCAGCACAAGCCGAGCGCGGCCACCGCCGCCAAGAAGGCTTTCCTCGTCAACCGGGTCGGCGACATGGGCCTGTCCGTCGCGATCATGCTGATGTTCACCACGTTCGGCACCTTCGCGTTCGGCCCCGTCCTGGAGCGGGCTACGGAGGCGGGCGAGGGCAAGCTGACGGCCGTCGGGCTGATGCTGCTGCTCGCCGCCTGCGGCAAGTCCGCCCAGGTGCCGCTGCAGTCCTGGCTCGGGGACGCGATGGAGGGCCCGACGCCGGTCTCGGCCCTCATCCACGCGGCCACGATGGTGACCGCCGGCGTCTATCTGATCACCCGCTCCGGCGCGATCTTCAACGCCGCGCCGGACGCCCAGACCGCGGTGGTCACGGTCGGCGCGGTCACGCTCCTCTTCGGTGCGATCGTCGGTTGCGCGAAGGACGACATCAAGAAGGCCCTGGCCGGCTCCACCATGTCCCAGATCGGGTACATGATCCTGGCCGCCGGGCTGGGACCGGTCGGCTACGTCTTCGCGATCATGCACCTGGTGACGCACGGCTTCTTCAAGGCCGGTCTCTTCCTCGGTGCCGGCTCCGTCATGCACGGCATGAACGACGAGGTCGACATGCGCCGCTACGGCGGCCTGCGGAAGTACATGCCGGTCACGTTCGTCACCTTCGGCCTCGGCTACCTCGCCATCATCGGCTTCCCCGGGCTGTCCGGCTTCTTCTCCAAGGACAAGATCATCGAGGCCGCCTTCGCCAAGGGCGGCACCGAGGGCTGGATCCTGGGCGGCGCGGCCCTGCTGGGCGCGGCCATCACCGCCTACTACATGACCCGCGTGATGCTCATGACCTTCTTCGGCGAGAAGCGCTGGCAGCCCGACGCCCGGGGCGAGCTGCCGCACCCCCACGAGTCGCCGCGCACGATGACGGTCCCGATGGTCGTCCTGGCCTTCGGATCGGTCTTCGCCGGCGGCCTGTTCAGCATCAACGACACCTTCCTGAAGTGGCTGGAGCCGGTCACCGGGCACGCGGAGGGGCACTCGCCCGTCAGCGCCCTGACCGTCACCGCGGCCACCATGGTCGTGCTCGTGATCGGCGTGGCGATCGCCTGGGCGCAGTACGGGCGCCGGCCCGTCCCCGTCACGGCCCCCCGCGGCAGCCTGCTCACCCGGGCCGCCCGGCGCGACCTCCTGCAGGACGACTTCAACCACGTCGTGCTGGTCCGCGGAGGCGAGCACCTCACCCGCAGCCTGGTCTACGTCGACCACTCCCTGGTCGACGGCGTCGTCAACGGCACCGCCGCCTCCGTGGGCGGCCTGTCGGGCCGGATGCGCAAGCTGCAGAACGGCTACGCCCGTTCGTACGCGGTCTCGATGTTCGGCGGTGCGGCGGTGCTCATCGCCGCCACCCTGCTGATGAGGGCGGTTTAGCCATGTCCTTTCCCCTGCTGACGCTCACGGCCGCGGTCCCCGCGGTCGGCGCGGTCGCCACCGCGGCCGTGCCGGCCGGGCGCCGCACCGCCGCCAAGTGGCTCGCGCTCGCCTTCTCGCTCGCGACGCTCGTCCTGGCGGCCGTGCAGCTCGTGCGCTTCGACCCCGACGCGAAGGGGCCCTTCCAGCTCACCGAGTCGCACGCCTGGATCAAGGACTTCGGGGTCCGCTACGAGCTGGGCGTGGACGGCATCGCGGTCGTCCTGATCGCCCTGGCCGCGCTGCTGATCCCGTTCATCATGCTGGCGGGCTGGCACGACGCCGACCCCCAGGCTGTGTCCGGCAGCAGCTCCGCTGCGGACGGATCGTCCCGCTGGCGGCCCACCCAGGGCTTCTTCGCGCTGATCCTCATGGTCGAGGCGATGGTGGTGATCTCCTTCGAGGCCACCGACGTCTTCCTCTTCTACATCTTCTTCGAAGCCATGCTCATCCCGATGTACTTCCTCATCGGCGGCTTCGGGGACCGCACGGGCGAGCGCACCGAGGGGGACGCCGCCGCCCAGCGCTCGTACGCCGCGGTGAAGTTCCTCCTCTACAACCTCGTCGGCGGGCTGATCATGCTGGCCGCCGTCATCGGGCTGTACGCGGTCACCGCCGACCAGCTCGGCACCGGCACCTTCTCCCTCCAGGAGATCGTCCAGGCGCGCGCCGCCGGCAAGCTGGACCTCGCGACCACCACCGAACGGGCCCTGTTCCTCGGTTTCTTCTTCGCCTTCGCCGTGAAGGCCCCGCTGTGGCCGCTGCACACCTGGCTGCCCAACGCCATGGGCGAGGCCACCGCCCCCATCGCCGTGCTGATCACCGCCGTGGTCGACAAGGTCGGCACCTTCGCGATGCTCCGCTTCTGCCTCCAGCTCTTCCCGGAGGCCTCGAAGTGGGCGACCCCCGTCATCGTCGTCCTGTCGCTGATCAGCATCCTCTACGGGGCGCTGCTCGCGGTCGGGCAGCGCGACATCAAGCGGCTGGTCGCCTACGCCTCGATCTCCCACTTCGGCTTCATCGTGCTCGGCATCTTCGCGATGACCAGCCAGGGCCAGAGCGGCGCGACGCTCTACATGGTCAACCACGGCATCTCCACGGCCGCGCTGATGCTCGTCGCCGGCTTCCTGATCTCCCGCCGCGGCTCGCGGCTCATCGCGGACTACGGCGGCGTGCAGAAGGTCGCCCCGGTCCTCGCCGGCACCTTCCTCGTCGGCGGTCTCGCGACGCTGTCGCTGCCGGGCCTCGCGCCGTTCGTCTCCGAATTCCTCGTCCTCGTCGGCACGTTCAGCCGCTATCCGGCCGCCGGTGTGGTGGCCACCCTCGGCATCGTGCTCGCCGCCCTCTACGTCCTCGTGCTCTACCAGCGCACCATGACCGGGCCGGTGAAGGAGGAGGTGCGGGGCATGCCCGACCTCAGGGCGCGCGAGCTGGTCGTCGTCACGCCGCTGATCGCCCTGCTGCTCCTCCTCGGCGTCTACCCCAAGCCGGTGACCGAGATCCTCGACCCGGCCGTCCGGCACACGATGTCGCAGGTGCACGAGGCCGACCCCCAGCCCGACGTGAACGATGTGGAGGCCGCGAAGTGAGCCACGCAGCATCCGTCCACAGCCTGTGGACGATGTCGGCCGCCGCGCCGCAGAAGATCCCGGCGCCGCACATCGAGTACGCCCAGCTGTCACCGACGCTGATCGTGCTCGGCGCCGCGGTGCTCGGCATCCTCGTGGAGGCCTTCCTCCCGCGGCGCGCCCGCTACCACGCGCAACTGCTGCTGTCCTGCGTCGCCCTGGCCGCGGCCTTCGCCGCCGTCGTCGCCCTGGCCGCCGGAGGCTACGCCACCGGCAAGGCGCACGCCGCCGCCATGGGCGCCGTCGCCGTCGACGGCCCGGCGCTGTTCCTGCAGGGGACCATTCTCCTGGTCTCCCTGGTGGCCGTGTTCACCTTCGCCGAGCGGCGCCTGGACCCGGCGGCGCACGGCAGGCCCGTCGACTCCTTCGCCGCCCAGGGCGCGGCCGTGCCCGGCGGCAAGGCCGAGCAGGAAGCGGTGAAGGCCGGCTTCACCACCACCGAGGTCTTCCCCCTCGTCCTCTTCGCGGTGGGCGGCATGCTCATCTTCCCCGCCGCGGACGACCTGCTGACGCTCTTCGTCGCGCTGGAGGTCTTCTCCCTCCCGCTGTACATCCTGTGCGCGCTGGCCCGCCGCAAGCGGCTGCTGTCGCAGGAGTCGGCCGTGAAGTACTTCCTGCTCGGCGCCTTCTCCTCGGCCTTCCTGCTGTTCGGCGTGGCCCTGCTCTACGGCTACGCCGGCACGGTCACCTACGCCGGCATCGCCGACGTCGTGAACGGCTCCGTGCGGACGCTCGACCCGGCCCTCGCCGCCACCACCGGCAACGACGCCCTGCTGCTGATCGGCTCCGCGCTCGTGCTGATGGGCCTGCTGTTCAAGGTCGGCGCGGTGCCCTTCCACATGTGGACGCCGGACGTCTACCAGGGCGCCCCCACGCCCGTCACAGGCTTCATGGCCGCGGCCACCAAGGTCGCCGGCTTCGGCGCGCTGCTGCGGCTGCTGTACGTGGTCCTGCCGGGGCTGCGCTGGGACTGGCGGCCGGTGATGTGGGGCGTCGCGATCATCACGATGCTGGTCGGCGCGATCGTGGCCGTCACGCAGACCGACCTCAAGCGGCTGCTGGCCTACTCCTCCATCGCACACGCGGGCTTCATCCTCGCGGGCGTCATCGCGACGACTCCCGAGGGCGTGTCGTCCGTGCTGTTCTACCTGGGCGCGTACTCCTTCGTCACCCTCGGCGCCTTCGCGGTCGTGACACTCGTGCGCGACGCGGGCGGGGAGGCCACGCACCTGTCCAAGTGGGCGGGGCTGGGCCGCCGTTCGCCGCTGACGGCCGCCACCTTCGCGGTCTTCCTGCTGGCGTTCGCCGGCATTCCGCTGACGAGCGGCTTCGCGGGCAAGTTCGCCGTGTTCAAGGCGGCGGCGCAGGGCGGGGCCGGGGCGCTGGTCATCGTCGGCGTGGCGTCCTCGGCGATCGCCGCGTTCTTCTACATCCGGGTGATCGTGCTGATGTTCTTCAGCGAGCCGAAGGCGGACGGGCCGACGGTGGCGGTGCCGAGCCCGCTGACGTCGTCGGCCATCGCGATCGGCGTCGCGGTCACGCTCGTCCTCGGCGTGGCGCCGCAGTACTTCCTCGATCTGGCCGGGCAGGCAGGGGTGTTCGTGCGGTAGCCGTACGCCTCACGGCTCGGCCCCTGACCCTCCCGGGGGTCAGGGGCCGAGCCGTGTGCGGAGTCAGCTCGCCGGCTTCGCGGGCAGGCCGCCCGGGAGGCCTGCCGGCTTGCCGTCGCCGCCCACGGCCTTGGTCATCTTGTCCTGCTTGCCGGAGGCCCAGGCCACGGTGAAGGACTTGCCGTCGAAGTCCTTGATGGTGCCCGTGCTGTAGTCCGTGCTGCCGTCCTGGCAGTGCTTGATGGTGATCGTCGCCGGCTGGGAGTTGTCGACGAGCGTGCCCGAGCAGGCGGTCTTCCCGCTGAGCATCACCTTGTCCTGGGCGAACGACAGGATGACGAGGCTCTTGTCGGTGAGCTTGCCGCTGTTGGACCAGCCGCCCGCGAGCTCGGCCGCCGTCGCGCGCTTGGCGTCGGCGGCGGGCGCCGACGGCTGCCCGGCCGGGGCCTGGGAGGCCGGCGTGGCACCGCCGGCCGGCTTGTCGTCCTTCTTGCCGCCGTCGCTCTCGCTGCTGCAACCGGTCATCAGCACAGCGGCGCAGAGTGCCGCCCCCGTGATCTGTACTGCCTTGCGCACGTGTCTCCTCCGAGTGGTTATGGACACGACAAATTAGCAGCTCTGATCCGGCCGTCCTGAAGTCCTTACCGGGCGGCGGGGGTTGGGCGGAATCACCCGCCTCCGCCGTCACCCCCGCCTCCTCCGTCGGCGCCGCCACCGCCGTCCGCGCTGTCGCTCATCACGTTCTTGTGCACGGCCCGCGCCGCCCAGTCCGTACGGACGAGCCGCCGCATGGCCTGCCGCTCGGTCCGGCGCCCCCAGCCGGGGCAGAGCGAGCCCGATATGCCGATGGCGGACGCCAGGGCGGCGAGCGCGCGGGCGCGCGGATCGGCGAATCCGCCGCGCCGGGCCAGCTCGAAGCGCTCCCGCGCCGCCGTCGTCAGATCCACCGTGCCCACGGAAGCGTGCCGGTACGGGATGAGGCCGAGGAAGCGGCGGGACTCCACGCGCACCGCACCCCGCTCCGCCAGCCGGGCCAGCAGGGTCTCTTCGAGGCGCCCCGACGCGCTCCGCACCCAGCGGGCCGTGCGCGGCCCGCCGCGCTTCGCGTCCTTGCCGGGCTGTGCCAGGCTCGCCAGCGCCGCGGCCAGCAGCGGGTCGTCCGGCGGCAGCGGGTTCGTCACCCGTACCCGGCCGTGCTCCTCCACGACCCGCCCGGCCAGCCGCAGTTCGGCCAGCGCCGCCCCGGCCACGCCGTACGCCGAGGAGTGGCCGGCGCGCATCAGCTTGCGGCCGCTGTCCGGGTCGAAGCAGAGCAGCAGCAGCTCCTCGGCGAGCGTGGGGCGCGGGGCGTCGGCGGTCATGCCGTGGCGTCGCCGCGGGCGGGGACGTCGCGGGCGGGGAGGATGCGGCCGGTGACCTCGCCGAGGCCGATGCGGGAGCCGTCCGGGCCGGGTGCCCAGGCCGTGAGGGTGACCTCGTCGCCGTCCTCCAGCCACGGGCCCTTGCCGGCGGTGAGTTCGAGGAGGCAGCCGAGCTGGTCGGGCTCGGGGCCGCTGACCGTGCCGGAGGCGAAGAGGTCGCCGGTGCGCAGCGTCGCGCCGTTGACCGTCATGTGCGCGAGCTGCTGGGCGGCGGTCCAGTACATGGCGGAGAACGGCGGCCGGGAGACCGTCGCGCCGTTGACCGTCACCTCGATGCTCAGGTCGATGCCGCCGGGCTCGGCCGCCGAGTCGTCGAGGTAGGGCAGGAGCGGGTGGGTGCGCTCCGGCGGCGCCGTGCGGGCCTCGTCGAAGGCGTCGAGGGGGGTGATCCAGGCCGAGACGGAGGTGGCGAAGGACTTGCCGAGGAACGGGCCGAGGGGGACGTACTCCCAGGCCTGCAGGTCGCGCGCGGACCAGTCGTTGACGAGGCAGACGCCGAAGACGTGCTCGCGGAAGTCCGCGAGGCCCACGGGCGCGTCGGCGGGGGTGCCGACGACGAAGCCGACCTCGGCCTCGATGTCGAGGCGGCGCGAGGGGCCGAAGGAGGGGAGAGCGTCGGAGGGCGCCTTGCGCTGGCCCTGGGGGCGCACGACGTCGGTGCCGCTGACGACGACGGTTCCGGCGCGCCCGTGGTAACCGATCGGCAGGTGCTTCCAGTTCGGCGTGAGGGGCTCGCCGTCGGGGCGGAAGATGCGGCCGACGTTGGTGGCGTGGTGCTCGCTGGAGTAGAAGTCGACGTAGTCGGCGACCTGGAAGGGCAGGTGCAGCGTCACGTCGGCGAGCGGGTGGAAGGGCCCGTCGGCCAGCCAGGTGCGGACCTCGGCGCGCACGGCCTGCCAGACGGCCCGGCCGGCGGCCAGGAGGGGGTTGAGCGTGGGCTGCTCCAGCAGGGCGCCGTGCGCGGAGCCGTGGGCCGCCGCCGCGGCCGCCGCGTCGAGGACGGAGGTTCCGTAGCGGACGCCGATGCGGGGGCGGTCCGGGGCGTCGGCGGTGGTGAAGACGCCGTACGGGAGGGTGTCCGCTCCGAAGGGGTCGCCTTCGGCAAGCTCGCGGGGGCTGTGCTGGGGCATGGGACGCTGCCTCGCTCTCTCCTGGACGCTCCGGGAAGCCGGTGGGCCCCGCCGGGGCCCGCGGCCCCACATTACGTGCTGGTGGCCGGCAGGCAAGGGGTGTCAGGAGGGGGTCTCGCGGCGGGCTCCTGCCGTGCGCCCGGGGCGGGTCCGCAGGGCTGCCCGGAGCGCCGTGCGGAGGACCGTCCGGACGGTCCTGCGGGCGCTTCCCGAACGGCTGCCCGCAGATCGTCCGAACCACTGTCCGAGCTCCGGCTAAAGAGCGCGCAATATCCGGTAATTCCTTGCTGGAAGCGGCGATTCCGAAGTAGCGTCCTTAATCGGGCCAGGCACAGTGGGGGGCCGCTGCGGCTGAGGGGCCGAGGGGGATGCTGGTGGCGAGCAGGAGCACGCCCATCGCGGCGGACCGGTCCGTTCCAGGACTGATCGTGAAGATCGGTGACTATCCCCTGCACCACGGCGGGGTGGGTGCGATCCGCAGCCTCGGCAGACTCGGCATCCCCATGTACGCCATCACGGAGGACCGCTGGACCCCCGCAGCCGTCTCGCGCTATCTGCGCGGCGGCTTCGTCTGGCGCACCACGGGCACTGAGCGGCCGGCGGAGCTGGTCGAGGGCCTGCTGCGGATCGGCCGCGAGATCGGCCGCCCCGCGGTCCTGGTGCCCACCGACGAAGAGGCCGCGGTGCTCATCGCCGAGCATGCCGGGGAGCTCGCCGGCAGCTTCCTCTTCCCGCCGGTGGAGCCGGAGCTGCCGCGCCGGCTGGCGAGCAAACAGGGGCTGCACGAGCTGTGCGTGGAGCACGGGGTGCCGTCCCCGGAGGCCCTGTTCCCGGCGTCGTTCGAGGAGATCGAGGAGTTCGCGGAGCGTGCCCGCTTCCCCCTCGTCGCCAAGAACAGGGAGGCGTTCGAGCGCCGCCGCAAGCCCGCCGTGCACGGCACCACCCGCATCCGCGGGCCGCGCGAGCTGCTGCAGCTGGCGCGCGGCTGGGGCCCGTCCCCGGGCGTGATCCTCCAGGAGTACCTGCCCCGTGAGCAGGCCGAGGACTGGATCGTGCACGCCTACTTTGACGCCGAGTGCACCCCGCTCGCGATGTTCACGGGCGTGAAGGTGCGCTCGTGGCCGCCGCACGCGGGCATGACCGCCAACGCCTATGTCGTGGACAATCCCGAACTGGCCGACATGACGGCCCAGTTCATCAAGCAGATCGGTTTCTGCGGGATCGTCGACCTGGACTGGCGCTTCGACCGCCGTGACGGCCGGTACAAGCTGCTGGACTTCAACCCCCGCATGGGCGCGCAGTTCCGGCTCTTCGAGAGCGAGGCCGGCATCGACGTCGTGCGGGCCCTGCACCTGGACCTGACCGGGCGCAAGGTCCCGGAGGGCGAGCAGCCCGCCGGGCGCCGGTTCATCGTGGAGAACATCGACCTGCCCGCCCTCGCCGCCTACCGCCGCAGCGGCTACAGCACCCCGCACGCACCGCCGCGCCCCACCGGCACGGAGCTGGCGTGGCTCGCGCGCGACGACATGAAGCCCTTCTTCACCATGCTCGCCCGGTTCGTACGACCGGGCGTGCGGCACCTGTGGCAGATGTGGCGCTCCAGGCGCGCCACCGCGTCCGCCGCCGAATGACCCGTCGCCGGACAGCCGTCGCCGAATGACCGCTGTCGAACAACCGAACAGCAGAACAGCCGCTGACGAATACCCGTCGCCGAGTGTCCGCCGTCATCAACGAGTACCGGTCATGCATAGCGAGTAACGCCCTGGGAGGGGACTCGTGACACTTCCCGTAGCAGTCATCGGGGCCGGCCCGTACGGTCTGTCGACCGCCGCCCACCTGCGGGCCCGTGGGATAGCGACCCGCGTCTTCGGCTCGCCGATGGTGAGCTGGCGCGAGCACATGCCCGCCGGGATGATCCTGAAATCCACCCCCTCGGCGTCGAGCATCGACGCGCCGCAGCCGGGCCACACCCTGCTCGACTTCTGCCGGGAGACCGGCGAGCGGCGCTTCGAGTCGGACTGGGACACCATCCCGGTCGAGACGTTCTCGCGCTACGGCCTGTGGTTCCAGGAACGCCTGGTGCCGGAGCTGGAGCAGGTGCGCGTGGTGTCCGTGGACCGGCGCGCCGCGGACTTCGAGCTGAAGCTGGACTCCGGGGAGCAGTTCGCCGCCCGCGCGGTGGTGGTCGCCACGGGTCTGAGCGGCCTGGAGCAGCTGCCGCCCGAGCTGGCCGCGGCCGTTCCCGACGGCCCGTCCGTCTCGGGGCCGATCTCGCACAGCTCCCAGCACCGCGACCTGTCGCGGTTCGCCGGGCGCGAGGTGGTCGTCATCGGCGCCGGGCAGTCGGCGCTGGAGACGGCGGTGCTGCTGGCGGACGCCGGGGCCGCGTCGGTACGGGTGGTCGCCCGCCGAAAGGGTGCCGTCCGCTTCGGCGCGGCGCCGGACGGCCAGCCGCGGCTGAAGCCCGACACCCCCTTCGGCCGGGCCTGGTCGCTCTACGCGTTCTCGTACCACGCCGATGGTTTCCGCCATCTTCCGGCGCCCGCCCGGCGGTTCCTCGTGCAGCGCGTGCTCGGCCCGCTCGGCGCCTGGTGGCTGCGCGAGCGCTTCATCGGCCGGGTCCATGTCTCGGAGGGCAAGCGGATCACCTCGGCCCGTATCGAGGAGGGCCGCCCCGTCCTCGGCCTCGCCGCCCCGGACGGCTCGGGCGCGGGGGAGCTCGCCGCCGACCACGTCATCGCGGCGACGGGCTACCGGGTCGACCTCGCGGCCATGGACTTCCTCGGCCACGGCCTGCGCACCAGGCTCGCCGTCGGCGCGGGCGGCCCCCGGCTCGGCCCCGGCTACCGCGCCTCGGTACCGGGGCTGTTCTTCACGGGCCTGCCGGCCGCGGCCAGCTACGGCCCGGTCATGCGGTTCGTCTGCGGTACGGAGTACGCCTCGCCGCGGCTGGCGCGTGCGGTGGGGGTGCTGCCGTAACCCCGGGTGCGGGGTGCTGCCGTAACCCCGGGTGCCGCCGTGCCCCGGGGCGTATGCCGTAACCCGGAGTACGGCCGTAACCCTTGGTGCTGCCGTAGCCCGTAGGGGTAGGGCAGCAGGCGG
>NZ_JBAMDC010000152.1:0-14349 GCF_036961605.1 Streptomyces sp. KLMMK | reverse complement strand
CACAGCACGGCCGCGCCGTGCGCGTCGAGCGCGCGCGTCAGGGCGGGGAGGGCGGAGCGGACGGGCAGCCGGTCGAGGGCGTCGCTGTGGATCACACGCCCAGTCTCACCCGGCGGCCGGTGCCCCGACGCCAGGGCCCGCTCCGGGAGGCAACCGGGGCTCCCGGGAGAACAGCCCGCCGCAACGGCGGGTCACCACCCCGGTGAGGCCCGGCGGAACCCCCGTCCACCGGGACCACCGCGGCGATCACGATCCGCCGGAAGGGCCCTCGTCCCGCTCGCAGACGAAGATCGCCGTGCCGGGGATGAGGTTCCCGCGCAGCGGCGACCAGCCGCCCCACTCCTGCTGGTTCCAGGCGGGCCACTCGGGCTCGACGAGGTCGGTCAGCCGGAAGCCGGCGGCGACGACGTCCCGCACGCGGTCGCCGAGCGTGCGGTGGTGCTCCACGTAGACGGCGCGGCCCTGCTCGTCCTGCTCCACATAAGGGGTGCGGTCGAAATAGGAGGCCGCGACGGAGAGGCCCTCGGGGCCCGGCTCGTCGGGGAACGCCCAGCGGATGGGGTGGGTGACGGAGAAGACCCAGCGGCCGCCGGGCCGCAGCACGCGCCGGACCTCGCGCATCACCTGCACCGGGTCCGCGACGAAGGGGACGGCCCCGTACGCCGAGCACGCCAGGTCGAAGGAGCCGTCGGCGAAGGGCAGGGCGCTCGCGTCGGCCTCGACCAGCGGAACGTCACCGCCGATGCGCAGCGCGTGCTGGAGCTGGCGGTGGGAGAGGTCCAGGGCCACCGGGCGGGCGCCCTGCGCGGCGAGCCAGCGCGAGCACTGGGCCGCGCCGGCCCCGATCTCCAGCACGTCGAGGCCCTTGAGGCCGCTCGCCGGGCCCAGCAGGGCGGCCTCGGCCTCGTCCAGCCCTTCGGGGCCCCAGATGAAGCGGTCGTCGCCGAGGAAGGCGCCGTGCTCCGTCTGGTACTCGTCGGCGTTGCGGTCCCACCAGCCGCGGCTCGCCCGGCTGCTCTCGGTGCCGCCCGTGGTCCGCCGGACCGCTTCCGGCTCATGCTCTTCGATCATCGGCGGCGTGCCCCCGCGGTAGTGTGCGGCGAGGCCCTCGTGGCCTCGCAAAACATAAGTTGTGACCGGTATGGGGAGATTCGTCCCGGGTGTGCGCCTTCGCGCATTGACCGTGCCCGGCTGCCCCCGTATGCTACAAGTTGCGCTGCGGGCCTGCGCGCCTCAGACGGAGCAGGCCGCGCTCGCACTTGTTGTATGTCCCCTCGGTTGCCGAGGCGCATCCGGTGATCTTCGGATCTCCGGTCCTGTGCCTCCAAGGCTGTCCGGCTTCGGCAGTGCGATACGGGCTCTCGGCGTAGCAGTACCTACGACTCAATGTCCGTACCGGAGCCCTTTCCCACATGACGAGCAGCACCGAGACCACCGCCACCACCCCGCAGGTTGCGGTCAACGACATCGGTAACGAGGAAGCCTTCCTCGCCGCGATCGACGAGACGATCAAGTACTTCAACGACGGCGACATCGTCGACGGCGTCATCGTGAAGGTCGACCGGGACGAGGTCCTGCTCGACATCGGTTACAAGACCGAGGGTGTGATCCCCTCCCGCGAGCTCTCGATCAAGCACGACGTCGACCCGAACGAGGTCGTCAAGGTCGGCGACGAGATCGAGGCCCTGGTTCTCCAGAAGGAGGACAAGGAAGGCCGCCTGATCCTCTCGAAGAAGCGCGCCCAGTACGAGCGCGCCTGGGGCACCATCGAGAAGATCAAGGAAGAGGACGGGATCGTCACCGGTACCGTCATCGAGGTCGTCAAGGGTGGTCTCATCCTCGACATCGGCCTCCGTGGCTTCCTCCCGGCCTCCCTGGTCGAGATGCGCCGCGTCCGCGACCTCCAGCCCTACGTGGGCAAGGAGCTCGAGGCCAAGATCATCGAGCTGGACAAGAACCGCAACAACGTGGTCCTGTCCCGCCGTGCCTGGCTGGAGCAGACCCAGAGCGAGGTCCGCCAGACCTTCCTCACCACCCTGCAGAAGGGTCAGGTGCGCTCCGGCGTCGTCTCCTCCATCGTCAACTTCGGTGCCTTCGTGGACCTGGGCGGCGTCGACGGTCTCGTCCACGTCTCCGAGCTGTCCTGGAAGCACATCGACCACCCGTCCGAGGTTGTCGAGGTCGGCCAGGAAGTCACCGTCGAGGTCCTCGACGTCGACATGGACCGCGAGCGCGTCTCCCTGTCGCTCAAGGCCACCCAGGAAGACCCGTGGCAGCAGTTCGCCCGGACCCACCAGATCGGTCAGGTCGTCCCGGGTAAGGTCACCAAGCTCGTTCCCTTCGGTGCGTTCGTGCGCGTCGACGAGGGCATCGAGGGCCTGGTCCACATCTCCGAGCTGGCCGAGCGCCACGTGGAGATCCCGGAGCAGGTCGTCCAGGTCAACGACGAGATCTTCGTCAAGGTCATCGACATCGACCTCGAGCGTCGTCGCATCAGCCTCTCGCTGAAGCAGGCCAACGAGTCCTTCGGTGCCGACCCGTCCGTGGTCGAGTTCGACCCGACCCTGTACGGCATGGCTGCGTCCTACGACGACCAGGGCAACTACATCTACCCCGAGGGCTTCGACCCCGAGGCCAACGACTGGCTGCCGGGTTACGAGAAGCAGCGTGAGGAGTGGGAGCGCCAGTACGCCGAGGCGCAGCAGCGCTTCGAGCAGCACCAGGCGCAGGTCATCAAGTCCCGCGAGGCGGACGCCGAGGCTGCGGCCGAGGGTGCTCAGGCTGCCCCGCAGGCCGGTGGCGCCCAGGTCTCCGGCGGCTCGTACTCCTCGGAGTCGGCCGACAACTCCGGCGCCCTGGCGTCGGACGAGGCGCTTGCCGCCCTCCGCGAGAAGCTCGCCGGCGGCCAGAGCTGAGGCTCTGCACCACGGCAGCTGACAGCTGACTGAGTAAGGCCCGTTCCCCTTGGGGAGCGGGCCTTACTCGTGTTCTGCTGACAGCCGTTCGTTTCCGTCAGGCGCTCGTTCCCTCGGTGAGATGCGCCGGCGTGATCCGGAAGGCGGGAATGGCGGGGCCCTCCAGGCGCGTTCCCCCGTACGGAACATGAGGAGGAACGGTCACTGTGTTGGATCCGCAGGGTTTGTACGAATGGGAGCCCAAGGGGCTCGCCGTGGCCGACCTGGCCTTGGCCCAGGACACGGCCGGCCTGGTCATGCTCTATCACTTCGACGGCTACATCGACGCGGGGGAGACCGGCGAGCAGATCGTCTCGCGGCTCCTGGACACCCTGCCCCACCAGGTCGTGGCCCGCTTCGACCACGACCGGCTCATCGACTACCGCGCCCGGCGCCCGCTGCTGACGTTCCAGCGGGACCGCTGGAGCGCCTACGAGACGCCGGCCATCGAGCTGCGCATCGTGCAGGACGCGACAGGCGCCCCCTTCCTGCTGCTGTCCGGCCCCGAGCCGGACGTCGAGTGGGAGCGGTTCGCCGCCGCCGTGCGGCAGCTGGTCGAGCGCCTCGGCGTGCGGCTGTCCGTCAACTTCCACGGCATCCCCATGGGCGTGCCGCACACCCGCCCCGTGGGCATGACCCCGCACGGCAACCGCACCGACCTGATGCCCGGTCACCGCAGCTTCTTCGACGAGGCGCAGGTGCCGGGGAGCGCCGAGGCCCTCGTCGAGTACCGCCTCGCGGAGGCCGGTCACGACGTGCTCGGCGTCGCCGCCCACGTCCCGCACTACATCGCCCGCTCCGCCTACCCCGATGCGGCCCTCACCGCCCTGGAGGCGGTCACGGCCGCCACGGGCCTGGTGCTGCCCAACGCCGCCCACGCCCTGCGGTCCGAGGCGCTGCGCACCCAGGAGGAGATTGAGCGTCAGATCGCCGAGGGCGACGAGGAGCTCGTCTCCCTGGTGCGCGGGCTTGAGCACCAGTACGACGCCGTGTCCGGTGCCGAGACCCGCGGCAACCTCGTCGCCGAGCCGGTCGAGCTGCCCTCCGCCGACGAACTGGGCGCCGAATTCGAGCGCTTCCTCGCCGACAGGGAGGGCGACAGCGGTCACTGACCGCGCGCCCGCTACCGTGGGGCCCATGCTGAGAGTGGGCCTCACGGGCGGAATCGGTGCCGGCAAGAGCGAGGTGTCGCGGCTGCTGGCTTCGTACGGAGCGGTGATCGTCGATTCCGACAGGATCGCCCGCGAAGTGGTCGAGCCCGGGACGCCCGGACTGGCCGCGGTCGTCGCGGAGTTCGGCGAGGCGGTCCTCACGCCCGAGGGCGCGCTCGACCGGCCCCGGCTGGGCGCCGTCGTCTTCGCCGACCCGGACCGGCTGGCCGCCCTCAACGCCATCGTGCACCCCCTCGTGCGGGCCCGCTCGGCCGAACTGGAGGCGGCCGCCGCCCCCGACGCGGTCGTCGTCCACGACGTCCCCCTTCTCGCCGAGAACGGCCTGGCCCCCCTCTACGACCTGGTCCTCGTGGTCGACGCCGGCACCGAAACCCGCCTGGACCGCCTGGTCCGCCTCCGCGGCATGACCCCGGACGAGGCCCGCGCCCGCATGGCGGCCCAGGCCACCCGCGAGGACCGGCTCGCGGTGGCCGACATGGTCATCGACAACGACGGCCCGGTCGAGGCGCTCCGGAGCCGGGTCGAGAAGGTCTGGGACGAGCTGCGCGAGCGCAGCGCCCGGCGTTAGTCATATCGGGTGAGGGCCCGCCGGCCCGGTGCGCGGGTGGCACACAGGCGGGGCAAGGGCGCGGGCCCTGCGGCCGGTGCCCCGTGCCGGCTCCGCCCGCCGCCGGCGCCGTTGCCGCACGCATAAGGTTTCCGCGATTCCGCTCGCCGAGCCGTTTCGAGGAGACCTTGCGTGGCCGTGCCCGAGTTAGCCGCGACGAGCCCGTTCTGCCCGCTGCCCGCACCACGGCCCCTGCCGCGGCTGTTCGGTGTCGGCGTCGTCGTGTTGTCGTTGACCTGCATGGGGGTGATGGTCCGGCAGGCGGAGAAGGCCGCCGGGCTCGTGGCCGGCAAGGGCACGCTGACGGTGGAGAGATGCGAGCAAGGCCGCGAGGGCGGCCATGGGAGGAGCGCCTCGCGTTCGCGCTCCCTGTGTTTCGGCTCCTTCCGCGCCGACAGCGGCCGGGTCGTCCGGGACCGCTCGGCTCTCCGGGGCTGGTACGCGACGGGCGAGAAGGTGCGCGTCTACCGCGAGGGCCACGGCTACCACCCGGTCGGCCTGCGGTACTTCTGGAGCGGACTGGCCTTCTTCTTCGCCGGCCTGGCGGGCGTCGCCGTCGGAGTGATGACCACGGTGGTCGGGTACCGCGTGAGGACCGTCGGGGAAACCAGGGCCGCTTGGGCGGTGCTGCGCCGGACCTCCGTCGCACCCTACGTCACATGGCTGTTCCGGGCCGCCGGGGCCGGAACAGCCGTGTGCGTCCTGCTGCTCCTCGTCTCGCCGTAGGAGGGGAAGGACATGGTCCTGAGGGTCGACCCCGGACAGCTGGAGGCGTTCGCGCGGCAGGTCGGCAGGGGCGCCGAGGACATGCGGGCGGTCCTGGCGTACGTCCGTCGGCACACTGCTCTGCCCTCGGGGGCGGGCGGGCTGTTCGAAGAGGCGTGCCACACGCACAACCTCCTGCGCGGCGACGTCCTGAGCGCCCTGCAGCGCGTGGCCGGACTCCTGCAGAGCTCCTCGGAGGAACTCACCACGGCGGCTTCCTATTACCGCCGTACCGACCGCGGTGCCGCCGCCGAATTCGATGCGGCGGTCCGGGGACGGGGCGGGGAGCGGTGACGCACTTCGCCGACGTGACGGAGCCGGCGGCGTGCCTCGTCCCGCCCGGGGAACCGGCGGAGTTCCTCGATCCGCTGAAGCCGGTCAACGACGTGGCGGAGTTCCTCAGCCCGTCCGGCTGGCTGTTCAAACTGGCGGAGCTGTACCTGCCGAAGGATCCCGTGAAGTGGGCCAAGGAGAGCTTCGCCGGTGACTGGAAGGCCTATGCCAGGTGTGTCTCGGCATGGCAGGAAACCGGGCGGGCCTGCGACGGTGTGGCGCGCAACGTCCGGTCCGGGAACGCCCGCATCGACGCGACCTGGGACGGCAACGCCGCCGAGGCGGCCGCGCACTACTTCTCCGCTCTCGCCGGAGACCTGGCGGACTTCCGCACCGCCCTCGACGCGATGGGCGTGGAGTATCTCGCCATCGCCCAGTCGGTCTCCTTTGCAGGGGAAGCCGTCGGCGACTGCCTCGGGGCGATCGTGGATGCGCTGATCACCCTGGCTCTCACGGCCGCGGTCGAAGCGGCCAGCGGCGGAACCGCCGCCCTTGCGGCCGCGGCACTGGGCACCGAGGAACTGCTGACCATCCTGAGGGAGTGGGAGCTCATGGTCCGGTACGTCGCCGCGGCCCAGGCGATGATGCACGCCGGCCACGGCACGCTGGTCCGGCTCGGCACCGAGGCCCTGGCCGCGCTCAACAGCTTTCCGCTGCCCGGCACGAGCTACGACCACCCCGCGGTGTGAGAGAGGAGAGGCCGCCGACATGGCCGAACAGCAGGTGGGCTTCGAGGAGTTCGTGACCCCGGGTCGCAGCGCCGACCGGGCGCGGGCCCTCCACGGGGTGTTGCAGCGGCTCGCCGCCGGAGGCGCCGGCGGCGCGCTCCAGGAGATGGCCCGCGAGGTCCTCACGGGCCGCATCGGCCTGCGGGACGCCGTACGGGTCGGGACGTACGCCGAGGCCCTGGGCGAGGGGGTGCGGGCCCTGTCCGAAGCCTGGCGAGCCCTGCCGGAAGAGGAACGTGCGCGGTACGCGGACGAGGCCCGGCGCACGCTCGACGCGCCCCGGGGCGATGGGGCCGTGCCCCGGTATCCGCGCTGACCGCGGTCTCCGTACGGGCCGGGTGGCCGGGCTGAGGGTTACGGGCCGCGCCGGCCCTCCCCGGGGTCGCGGCGCCCGCTGACGGGCCGGTACGGCGGGACGTCCCGGCCCGGCTGGTAGTGCGGACCCTGCCGGATGTGCCGGATCACCAGCGACAGGTCGACGGCGGTGACGGCGGTCAGGACGCCGCAGGCGGCGGCCCAGCCGGGGTGGCCGGTGATCGCGAAGAGCACGGTGCCCGCGACGGCCCAGGCCAAGCCCCAGGCGGCCAGCCCGCAGCGCAGCCGCAGGGGGCTGCGGGCCGTGACGGGTTCGTTGCCGGTGCGCATGGCGGTGCCTCCACCTCCAGCATCCACCCGGAAGGCGCCTCCGGCGTCCGCGGAGTCCAGAGGAGGGGGCGGAAGGTGCCGCCCGGGCCCGCTGCTCGCCCGGTCCGCCCGGTCCGCCCGGTCCCCGCCCGGGATCAGACCAGGCGCCGGATCTCGCCCCGGACGCGGTAGAAGCCCCCGGCGGCGGGGGAGAGGGCGTCGATGACGTAGCGGGCGCCGGCCTCGCGTATGTGACGGGGGAACTGGACGTTCCAGCGGGGGTCGTAGCCCTCGGAGACGACGTGCACACGCAGCCGGCCGGCTTCCTGCACGCACTCGACCACGATGCCCGAGGCGGGCGCCGCGCTCACCGTGGCGAGGGTGCGGGCCGGGGTGTACGTGGGCACGGCGGCGGCCGACTTGACGTCCACCGGCACGGGGACGCTGCCCGCCTGCGCGGCGGAGACCGCGCTCTCGCCGGCATCGACGCAGACCAGCGAGCCGTCCGTGGTGACCATGTACAGCTTCTCGTTCAGGTACTGCATGGACAGCGCCGAACCGCTGCCCGTGCCGAGCTTCCACAGGCGGGTGCCGTCCGCCGCGAAGCAGTAGACCGACGAGGAGGAGTCGCCCGCGAAGACGTAGCGCCCGCCGGGCGCGGTGGCGCAGGAGTAGACCACGGTGTCGCACTGGTAGGTGGCCTCGACGGCGCCCGTGGCCTTCGACAGGCGCTGGACGACGCGGCGGTTGGTGCCGGCGTAGACGGCGTGGTCCTCCTGCCAGCCGAACAGCACCGAGCCGGAGGTGGGGGTGTGCCACAGCTCGCCGGTGCCGTCGGGGGCGTAGGCGGTCACCCCGCGCGCGTGCCCGTGGTAGACGGCGTGCTCGTCGCGCCGGACCATCCAGGCGTGGTCGCCGCTGCTGCGGCGCGACCACTGGTGCTCGTCCTCGTGGTCGATGACGGTCAGTCCGCCGTTGCGGTCGGCGACGTCGAGGACGCCCTCGCGGATGTCGAGCCAGAAGATGTCGACGTCGGAGGCGATCTGGTAGGCGGCGAAGGGGAGCTTGGAGGACAGGTCGTAGACCGTGCCGTCGTCGCAGCCGGCGTAGATCCAGAAGTCGTCCGCGACCAGGCACTTGACGCCGGCGGGCAGCTGGTAGCGGGCCAGCACCTCGCCGTCGTGGCCGAGGGTGTACACGTTGCCGGCCTGGTTGCCCACCCAGCAGCGGTCCTCGTCCACGTGGATGCCGAATGCGGAGGAGCCGGTGGCGAACCGCCACAGCACCGGGGCCACGGCCCGCGCGGTCGACGGCGCGGACGTCACCTCGCGGCGCGTCACGGGCCGGGCCGCCCGCTGCCCGGCCACCGCCGGGGCGTAGCCCTTGCGGACCTTCTCGCCGACCTTCTTCGCCGCCGCGGCCCGGGCCTTCTCCACGCTGGGGAACGACGAGGTCTGGACCTGGCCCGCGGCGCCGATCCGGCCGTAGCGCACCGTGACCGCCGTGCCGGCGACCGTGACCTCGTAGAACTTGTGCGCCCCGCCGCCGTCCTGCGACAGCTCCAGGTACGTCGTCTCTCCCGCCATGGCAAAGCCCCTCTCCCCGTCGGCCGCGCCGGCCGATCTCCGTTGCGCAGCACGCTAGGGGCAGCCACTGACAATCGGTCCCGCGGCCTCCTCTTGCGCGAGCGCCGCCGGGGGCGGGCGGGCGGCGGGGGCGGCCGTCAGAAGAGAGGCTCGGGAAGCACCCCTTCGAGGGACAGGAGCGAGCGCTTGATCTCCAGGCCGCTGCCGAACCCGCCCAGGCCGCCGTTGCTCTCGATGACGCGGTGACAGGGCACCACGACCGGCAGGGGATTGCTCCCCATGGCCACGCCCACGGCGCGGGCGGCGCCGCGCTCGCCGACGCGGTCGGCCAGGTCCTGGTAGCTGACCACCGTGCCGTACGGGACGCCGCCGGCCAGCTCGCGCAGCACCTGGCGGTTGAAGCCCGAGATCAGCGACCAGTCCAGCGGGACGGAGAAGGTCTCCCGGCGGCCCGCGAAGTAGTCCTCGAGCTCGGCCGCCGTCTCGGTGAGGATCTCGCGCGAGGCGCAGGGCCCCGGCACCGGTCCGGTCCCCATGCGGCGGGTGAGGGCGGCCACGGCCTCGGCGGAGACCGCCTCGTCCGCACGGAAGGAGACCTGCAGCAGACCCTTGGGCGTCGCCGCGAGCCCCAGCGGTCCGATGGAGGTGCCGACCGTCGTCCAGGCCCACTCCTGCGGGCGGGGCGAGGGGGCCGGGGCAGCCGCCGGGGCGGTCGGTTCCAGGTCCGTCATGAGGCCCAGCGTAGGCCGTTCGGGGCACCGCCGGGCCCCGGACCGGACAAGTGATCCACGATCAAGTGATCCCCGGTCCCCCGCGGGCTGCGCAGGCGCCGGTCTACAGGCCCAGGAAGCTCAGGAACGACAGGCCGTCGTCCTCCTCGTTCTCCTCGTTCTCCTCGTTCTCCTCGGACTGCTCGGACTGCTCGGACTGCTCGTCCAGCTCCTCCTCCAGAGCGTCCTCGATCTCGTGCGGGGCGTTGCTGATGATGCCGTCGACGCCCATGCGCGCCAGGTCGACGGCCCGGTCGCCGTTGTCCACGGTCCACGCCGAGACCTCGAGCATCCGCCCGTGCGGCCCCCGCAGGGCGTGCACCGCCCGCACCCAGGCGGCGGTGACGCTCCGGTGGTGCGGGTTGATCTGGTCGGCGAAGGCGGCGTACGAGCGCAGTTCCGAGGGCTTCGGGGCCCCGAGGAAGCCCGTCTTCACGTCCGGCCGCACCCGGTGGAAGGCCTTGAGGGAGGCGGCGCTGAAGGACTGCACGACCAGGGAGCCGCGCACGTGGCGCGCGTTGAGCCACCCGGCGCGCTGCAGCTCGCCCGCCAGCTGCCGCTCGATGCCCGGGTAGAGCTCGGGGGCCTTGACCTCCAGCAGCAGCTTCTGCCGGTTGCGGTCGACGCGCTGCAGGTAGCTGCGCAGCGTGGGCACCCGCTCCCCGGCGAACCGGCGGTCGTACCAGCTGCCCGCGTCGAGCTTGCGGATCTCGGCGAGGGTGAAGTCGGCGATCTTCCAGGGGGCGCGGCCGGGGAAGCGCCGCTTGACGTCGGTCGTCCGCTCCAGGGTGGTGTCGTGCATGACGATCAAGGCACCGTCCTTGGTGCGCTGCACGTCGTTCTCCACCCAGGTGATCCCCAGGTCGGCGGCTCTGTCGACCGAGGCCAGCGTGTTCTCGGGGGCCTGTACGGGCACGCCGCGGTGGCCGATGGCGAGCGGCACGCGCGTGTGCGCGGCCGCCCGCACGGGCTCGGCCGCGCGGGCGTGGGGAGCGGTGAGGACGAGCGTGGACAGGACGAGCAGCGTGCTGGTCACGGCGGAGACGGGGCGGATGCGCATACGGGCTCCTCGCGGCGTCTGGACACGGACGGGCACGTACATCGGGGGCCGGGCGTCCCGGTCCTTGGTGTACGGGATGGGCCTACCTCAGACAAGTACGCGACGGGGGCGGGGGAGGGGAGCGGGAACGGCTGTTCTTCGCCTGTTCGACGCCGCCCGTTCGCCCCGGGAACGGGGGCCGGACGCCGGGTGTCCGGCCGTTGTCAGTGGGGGGCCGTACCGTGGTCTCATGCGGCCCGTATCGAAGATCGAACGCAAGGTGGCGCCTTTCGAGGTCGTCAGCCCCTTCCAGCCCAGCGGTGACCAGCCGACGGCCATCGCCGAGCTGGAGCGACGTATCCGCGCAGGTGAGAAGGATGTCGTGCTCCTCGGTGCGACCGGTACCGGCAAGTCCGCGACCACCGCGTGGATGATCGAGAAGCTCCAGCGGCCGACGCTCGTCATGGCGCCGAACAAGACCCTGGCGGCCCAGCTCGCCAATGAGTTCCGCGAGCTCCTGCCCAACAACGCCGTCGAATACTTCGTCTCGTACTACGACTACTACCAGCCCGAGGCCTACGTACCGCAGTCGGACACGTACATCGAGAAGGATTCCTCCATCAACGAGGAGGTGGAGCGGCTGCGCCACTCCGCCACCAACTCCCTGCTCACGCGGCGTGACGTCGTGGTGGTGGCCTCGGTGTCCTGCATCTACGGCCTGGGCACCCCCCAGGAGTACGTCGACCGCATGGTGCCGCTGAAGGTCGGCGAGGAGATCGACCGCGACGAGCTGCTGCGCCGCTTCGTGGAGATCCAGTACACGCGCAACGACCTCGCGTTCACCCGGGGCACCTTCCGCGTCCGCGGCGACACCATCGAGATCTTCCCGGTCTACGAGGAGCTCGCGGTCCGCATCGAGATGTTCGGCGACGAGGTCGAGGCGCTCTCCACGCTCCACCCGCTCACCGGCGAGGTCCTCTCCGACGACCGGGAGCTGTACGTCTTCCCCGCCAGCCACTACATCGCCGGTGCCGAGCGCATGGAGAAGGCCGTCGCGGGCATCGAGGCGGAGCTGGAGGAGACCCTCGCCCGGATGGAGAAGCAGGGCAAGCTCCTGGAGGCGCAGCGCCTGCGCATGCGCACCACGTACGACATCGAGATGATGCGCCAGATCGGCTCCTGCTCCGGCATCGAGAACTACTCGCTGCACATGGACGACCGCGAGCCCGGCTCCCCGCCCAACACCCTCCTCGACTACTTCCCGGAGGACTTCCTCCTCGTCATCGACGAGTCGCACGTCACGGTCCCCCAGATCGGGGCCATGTACGAGGGCGACGCCTCCCGCAAGCGCACGCTCGTGGAGCACGGCTTCCGGCTGCCTTCGGCCATGGACAACCGCCCGCTGAAGTGGGAGGAGTTCACCGAGCGCATCGGGCAGACGGTCTACCTCTCGGCGACCCCCGGGAAGTACGAGCTCTCGCGCTCGGACGGCTTCGTCGAGCAGATCATCCGCCCCACCGGCCTGGTCGACCCCGAGGTCGTCGTCAAGCCGACCGAGGGTCAGATCGACGACCTGGTGCACGAGATCCGCACGCGCACCGAGAAGGACGAGCGCGTCCTCGTCACCACCCTCACCAAGAAGATGGCCGAGGACCTCACGGAGTACTTCCTGGAGCTGGGCATCCAGGTCCGCTACCTGCACAGCGACGTCGACACGCTGCGCCGCGTGGAGCTGCTGCGCGAGCTGCGGGCCGGCGAGTACGACGTCCTGGTCGGCATCAACCTGCTGCGTGAGGGTCTCGACCTGCCCGAGGTGTCCCTGGTCGCCATCCTGGACGCCGACAAGGAGGGCTTCCTGCGCTCGGGCACCTCCCTGATCCAGACCATCGGGCGTGCCGCGCGCAACGTCTCCGGCCAGGTCCACATGTATGCCGACAAGGTCACCCCGGCGATGGAGAAGGCCATCGACGAGACCAACCGCCGCCGGGCGAAGCAGATCGCGTACAACAAGGAGCGGGGCATCGACCCCCAGCCCTTGCGCAAGAAGATCGGCGACATCGTCGCCACCCTGGCCCGTGAGGAGATCGACACCCAGGAGCTCCTGGGTTCCGGTTACCGCGAGAAGGGCGCCAAGGGCAAGGCCCCGGTGCCCACCGCGCCGGCCGGGAAGGCGGCGGGCAAGGGTGCCAAGGCCGCCAGGGGCAAGGCGAAGGCCGCCGTCGCGGTGACGGACCGTCCCGCCGCCGAACTGGCTCAGCAGATCGAGGACATGACCGACCGTATGCGGGCCGCGGCCGCGGAGCTGCAGTTCGAGGTCGCCGCCCGGCTGCGCGACGAGGTGAGCGAGCTGAAGAAGGAGCTGCGGCAGATGAAGGAGGCCGGGCTCGCCTGAGGTACGGGCGGGGATGTTGCAAGACCGCCACAAATCCCGTTCGGATTCGTCCGGGGTCGGGGTCCGTGCGTAGGGTCGGGGCGGAGGCCGTGCGGACGCCCGGCCCACGGGGATAGAACGAGAAGGGACTGCGCGTGACGGTCAACTTGTCCAAGGGTCAGGGCATCAGCCTGCAGAAGGCAGACGGAGGCACCCTGACCGCCGTGCGGATGGGGCTTGGCTGGCAGGCCGCCCCCCGCCGCGGACTGTTCGGGTCGCGCACGAGGGAGATCGACCTCGACGCCTCGGCGGTGCTCTTCGCCGGGGGTCAGCCGGTGGACGTGGTCTTCTTCCGCCACCTGGTCAGCGACGACGGCTCGGTGCGGCACACCGGTGACAACCTGGTCGGCGGCGCCGGCACGGGCGGCGACGACGAGGCGGTCCTCGTCGACCTGCAGCGCGTCCCGGTGCACATCGACCAGATCGTCTTCACGGTGAACTCCTTCACCGGCCAGACGTTCTCCGAGGTGCAGAACGCCTTCTGCCGCCTGGTCGACGAGACCAACGGCCAGGAGCTCGCCCGCTACACCCTCGACGGCGGCGGCGCGTACACCGCGCAGATCATGGCGAAGGTCCACCGCTCCGGCACCGGCTGGGCGATGACCGCCATCGGCAACCCGGCCAACGGCAAGACCTTCCAGGACCTCATGCCGGCGATCCTGCCGAGCCTGTAGGCATACGCATCCTGAGAAACATCCCGGGCCCGGCGGAGAGCGTTTCCGCCGGGCCCGCGGGCACGACGAGCGCAGCACGAGCATGAACAACGAGGGGGCGCAGCAATGACGGCCGAGCTGGTGCGGGGGCAGAACCACCCGCTGTCCGGTACCCGCCTGGAGATCCGGGTCTCGGCGGGAGGACCCGTCGTCGCGGGCGCCACGCTCGCCGGCGCGGACGGCAAGGTGGCCGGCGCCGACCGCGTCGCGCACCCCGCCTCCCACCGTCTCCCCGGCCTGGAGGTCTCCCGGCAGGCCGCGGCCGACCACCGGCTCGCCGTCGACCTGGAGGCCCTCCCCGAGGACGTGCACCGGGTCCACGTGATGCTTGCGCTGCCCACCGGAGCGGGCGGCCCCACGTCCTTCGGCGCGCTGGCCGCCCCGTTCTTCGCCGTCACCGAGCTCGACGGGGCCGAGATCGCCACCTTCACGATCACGGACCTCGGCGTGGAGTCCGCCGTCGTCGCCCTGGAGCTGTACCGCAGGCAAGGCGCCTGGAAGGTGCGCGCCGTCGGCCAGGGGTATGCGGGCGGGCTCGCCGCGATGCTGCACGACCAGGGGCTGGAGAAGGCCTTCGAGACCGCCGCGGCCATCAACGAGGCCGTCACCCGGGGCATGGCCCGCACG
>NZ_JBAMDC010000151.1:0-14365 GCF_036961605.1 Streptomyces sp. KLMMK | reverse complement strand
GGGCGAGGGCGTGCGCGGTCAGCACGCGGCGGTTGCGGCCCAGCGACGGCGGCAGGACGAGATACCCCAGGCGCACCAGGCGCGGGTAGTGCTCGATGAGCGCGGCCTCGGCCTGCTCGACGCCGACGGGGGAGGGGAGGGGGCGGGGGGCTGTTGCTTGCTGCTCCACGATCCGTAGAACGAGTGAATGGTGAGATGGTCACCTCACCCCTGGGTGGGGCCCCCGGTGCTGCCGCGTCAGGCGATGCAGCGCGCGCGGATGCGGTCCACGGCGCCGTCGGGGAGGCCGAGGCCGTCGCGGACGTAGGCCTCCACCCCGCCGTGGGCGCGGTCCATCTCCTCCAGCGCCGCCGTGAGGTAGGCGGAGCGCACCCCCAGGATCGCGTCGGCGATCTCCGGGTCGCCGCCCGCCGTCGTGAAGCGGTCGATGAGGGGGGTGAAGGCGGTGCGCACGGCCGGGTTCACCGCGAGGTACTCGGCGCGGACCGCCTCCTCGTCCGCGCCCAGGAGCAGCAGGATCACGGCGGCGGCCCAGCCGGTGCGGTCCTTGCCCGCCGTGCAGTGGAAGAGCAGCGGGCCGCAGTCCGGCTCGGCGAGCGCGGACAGCAGGCGGCCGTAGGCGGCGCAGGCGGACTCGGAGGAGACGAAGGAGCGGTACGACTCGCACAGCAGCTTCTCGGCCTTGCCGTTGCCCAGGTGCTCCTCGGCGATCGCGGGGCTGCCCAGCACGGAGTCGAGCCTGGCCGGCACGTCGTCGCCGGCGGCCGCACGGGCCGCCGCGCTGTCGGCCATGACGTCCGCGACGATCAGCCGGGCGCCGTCCGGCACCTGGTCGGGCCGCTCCGCGCGCTCGTGCTCGGTACGCAGGTCCACGACGGTGTGGATGCCGAGGGCGGCGACCGCCGGGTCCGCGGCGGGGTCGAGGCGGTCGAGCTGGCCGGAGCGCAGCAGCAGGCCGGGGCGGACGGCGGAGTCGCCGGCCAGCGCGATGCCTCCGAGGTCACGGAGGTTGATGATCGTCGAGGCGTCGAACTGCGGCATGCGGGCGTCTCCTGTGTCTGTAGCGCACAGCGTGTCTGCTATTGCTCAGATATCTACCGTTTATCTACCGTTATTGTGCCGAACGGAGCGCGAGACCGCGCTCGCACCCCAGCCCCAGGCCGATTCCCAGGCCCAGGGCCGTCAGGTGCCCCGCGTCCGTGAAGGCCGGGCGGCGGCGCAGGAGAGGGCGGGCGCAGAGGGTCAGCAGGGCCGCGTACGCGCCCGTGCGGGCGGCGCCCCGCGGGAGGAGCGCGCCCAGCGTGCCGAGGGCGGCGTAATACCCGTAGCTCGGGCCGACGTCGGTCGCGGACCGCGTGCGCGCGGGGGCGCGCACGGCGCGCAGCCCCCGGTAGACCAGGAGCGACGCGCCCACGTGCCCGAGGGCGAACGCGCCCGCCGCCCACCAGGCGCCGTACGCGTACTCCGTGTACCCGAGCACGGCCAGGAGGAGCAGCGCGTAGGGCAGTTCCAGCGGCCCCTCGGTCAGGAGCGCGCTGGTCGCCAGGGTGTCCCAGCGCCCGGCGTCGAGATTGTCGACATTGGTCGAACACCGGAGCAGGACGCGCTCGCGCGCGGCCGTCGGGAGCATCCGGTGCACGGCGTACGAACCGGCGAGCAGCCCGCCGACGTAGACGGGCGCGAGCCGGGGCACCTGGAGCAGGCGGAAACGGTTCATTGCGCCATGGTCACCCGCGGGCTGCCCGCTGAACAGGTCCGGACACGCCCGGCGGGCCCGGCGGGAAACGCCCGCCGCGACGGCGCTCCGCCGCGACGGTGCTCCACCACGACGGTGGGATCCGGCGGTGCCGGACCGGCCTACGCGTTCACGGCCCACTCCGCGAACTGCGCGATCCCGCGTGCCCCGCTGCCGTCGTTGCCCGCCGTCAGGAACAACCCCACGTCCTGCCACGCGGCAGCGCCCCGCACCGTCGCCGTGGCGACCGGCAGCCACGTCTCGCCGTCCGTGGCGTACTCCGCGTCGAACGTGCCGGCCCCGGTGCGCGTGAGGCGCAGGGAGACCGGGGCGCGGACGCCCTTCACCTGGCGGTAGGTCTCGAACGCGCCGTCGCCGTCGGCGTCGTAGGACAGGACGACGCCCTGCCCCGGCGTCACCGCCAGGTTCACGGCCCCCGCCGACCACGGCGTGCCGAGGGCGTTGCGCACGATGATGCCCGTGCGCGCCCAGCTTCCCGTGTCCGTCTGGCCGAGGACGCGCACCCGGGCGCCGGCGCCTACCGGCAGCGCGCCCGCCCGGTACACCGCACCGAATTCCTCGGTCCGCCGCCACAGGTCGTCGCCCGAGCCGTCGATCGCGAAGCGGTCCGCGCCCAACTGGCCGAAGACGGCGGCGTTGTTGGTGAACGTCCGCCACCCGGCGGCCAGGGGACCGGCAAGGAAGAGCGTCCCGGAGCGCACAGCCCGCACCGGCTCCTCGCCCTGCGGCCCGTAGCGGGCGCTCACCTCGTACGGCAGGGGCTGCAGCGGCCGCTCCAGCGGGGCGGCGGGGGCGGTGACGCGCCAGCGGGCCGCGCCGGTGGCGCCGGGGTCCAGGCGCGGCAGCGACGTGGGGCCCTGCGGGACGGCCGCGAGGCCGGAGACGGCGAGGCCGACGGGCCCGGTGGCGCGGAAGCCGTTGACGTTGGCGAGGGAGACGGTGAGCACCGCCGTGCCGCCCGGCGCGACGGCCGCCGGCTCCAGGGCGGCCGCGAGCGCCCCCTGGTAGGGCGCGGCCGCCAGCGTGTCCCGTACGCGCACCGCCGTGCGGTACGGGTCGCCCACCGGCCGCTGCGCGTGCTCGGTGCGCTCGCGCGTCCAGAACTCCTCCATGGCGTACCAGTCGACGGCCCGCGGCGCCCGCCCCGCCCGCAGGGCGTCCTCCAGCTCCTCCAGCCAGCGGCGCCACCGCGGCAGGTAGAAGTCGCCGACGAGGCCGTGCCAGTCGCGGCTCGCGTAGTCGTGCAGCTTCCCGCCGTCGGAGGTGCTGCGCCCGCCCCACACGGTGACGAGGACGCGGGCGGTGCGCTCCAGCTCGGCGGCCTCGTCGGGGCCGGTGCCCATGGCCCGGGCGGCCGCGGTCCACGGGCCGAGCAGGAACGCCTTGTGCGTCCCCGCGATGTCGTCGGCGAGCCGCATCAGCTTCAGCCACAGCGCGGACAGGGCGCGGAAGGCGGTCAGGTCCTTGCGCGCGTACGCCTCCTTGAGCTGGGGGAGGAGCTGCCGGCTGCGGTGGGCGACGGCCTGCCGGGCCACGTCGACCAGGTCGTGGCGGTAGGTGTCGGTGCCGCGCGGCCCGGCGGCGACGCCGAGCAGCGAGGTGAGGACGGTGTCGAAGCGCGCCGGGTCGTAGGACGGGGCGTTCGGCGCGTACTCGGCGGCGCGGTCGGCGCCGAGGGCCGGGCGGGCGGCGAAGAGGCTGTCGTGCGGGTCGCTGCGCCCGGGCGCGCTCTGCCGGTAGGCGGTGTCGCCCAGTACGGTCCACGCCTCCTGCGCCGCCTTGTCCGCACGGCCGTAGCGGAAGGCGGCGTACGAGGCGAACCACTGTGCCCGGTCGGGCGCGCGCTCCAGCCAGGCCAGCTCGGAGAAGTACTCGAAGGCGGCGGGGTCGCGGTCGGCGCCCTCCGGCATGAACGCCGTGCCGGCCAGGGCGCTGCCGGGCTTGTCGCGCCACGCGAAGAACTTCTCGTCCCACACGTGCGTCTTGGCGCCGATGGTGGTCCGCCCGCCGAAGTTCGGGATGCTGCCGAAGGCGTACGGGGTGCCGCCCCAGTCCTTCTCGCGGTCGGTGACGCCCTTGAAGCGGTCGGAGATGCCGTCGACGATCAGCATCCGCCGCCGGTCGACGGCGCCGAGCAGCTCGGGCAGCGGGTTGTCCTCCCAGCCGAGGATCACCCAGGTCGCCTCGGGGTGCGCGGTGCGCAGGGCCTTCTCGACGGCGCGGGCGGCGGCCGCGACGGGCACGTCGCCCGCGGCGCCGCCCTCGTGCAGCAGGTCCATCTTGAAGTGCTGCGCGGGGCCGAGGAGGCGTTCCTGATGGCGGTAGAAGGACGCGGCGACGGCGGCGAAGGCGCCGGAGCGCGGGTCGAGCCAGTCCGGTCGCCGGAATCCGTGCCAGACGCCCTGCGGGACGACGCGCGCGTCCGCGTTGCGTGCGGCGAAGCCCTCGGGCACGGAGCCGTAGTAGCCGGGCAGGACGGGCGCCATGCCCAGCTCGCGCAGCCGGGCGGTGATCCGGGCCCCGAGGACGGCGCGGGCGTCGATGAGCTTGCGGCTGAGCGGGCCGCCGTAGCCGCTGAGGTTCTGCAGCAGCCACCACGGCTGGTGGGAGGGGGCGGGCAGCCAGCCGCGCGCCTCGGCGTCGGTGTAGCCGAAGTCGCGCAGGACGCGCTCGTAGACGGCCTCGTGCCCGCTTGTCACCAGGACCTCGTTGCAGCCGTGCAGGGCCAGGACGTCGATCATCCGCTCCCAGTAGGCCCAGTCGGCGTACGGGAAGGTGTAGCCGTCGTTGGTGTCGTTGAGGGCGAAGCGGTGCCGGAGGGCGGTGGATCGTTTCAGCGGCCGGGCCGGTGCGGGCAGGCCGCGCGGCAGGCCGACCTGCCGGGCGCTCCAGGTGATGTGCGCCCCGCACACGTACTTGAGGTACCAGTGCACCCCCGTCAGCAGCACCGCCGGGCTCGTCCCGGTCACCTCGATCCGCCCCGTGCGGCCGGTGACCTCGAAGTGGTCCCCGTCCCCGGCGGCCGCCAGCGGGGTGAGCCGGAACTGCTCCGCGTGCCCGCCCAGCAGCCGTACGAGCGCCGCCTTCGCGGGGGCGGTGTCGAAGGGCGCGCGGGCGGCGGCCCGGGCGGGTGCGCGGGAGGCGAGGGCGGCTCCGGCCCCGACCGCGCCGGCGGCCCCCAGCAGCAGGCGTCTCGACGGGTTCGGCTGATCGGTCGACTGAACGGCCGGCTGATCGGTCATGGCGCTCCCCACTGTGCCGAATGCGACAACGGACGCGTGCGCGGCGCACGTTAACCGCCGTCCCCTGCGGGAGCAACGGGACGCGCTCGGCGTTCAGCCCCGCCCGGGGTGCCGGTGGGCCGGTCGGCCCCGGCGAGCTGCTCGGCGCGGGCCGGGTCCGTCTCGATCAGCGCCTCGACCGTGCCGAGCACGGCCAGGAGGCAGTCGAGGCCGGCCGCCAGGTCGGCGGTGAACTGGTCGGTGACCGGGATGGACGCGAGCAGGGCCGTGCAGTACTCCATTCGGCCCGCGAGACCCGGGCGGCGGGCGGGCAGCGGCCGCCAGTGCGTTGCCGATCTTCATCCGGTGTGCCCCCGCGTGCGCTCCCGGGCCCGTCCCCCGGGCCCGGGAGCCGGTCCGGGCGGCCGCCGCATGATCGTCACTGGGGGCCCCGTCCCGGCCTGGGGTGTGGCTGGCCCCACCCCAGGGCCTCGGCCTCCGGTCCCGGTCCCGGTCTCGGTCCGAGACCCGGTCTCCGGGGCGGGGAAGATCAGTAGCCGACCGGCGGCGCGTACTTGTAGCCGACGCGGCGGACGGTGACGATCGAGGCGCGGTGCTCGGCGCCGATCTTGCGGCGCAGGCGGGCCACGTGCACGTCCACGGTCCGGCCGTCGCCCACGTGCCCGTAACCCCACACCGTGGTCACCAACTGGTCGCGGGTGTGCACCCGGTGGGGGTGCGCGACGAGGTGGGCCAGCAGCTCGAACTCCAGGTACGTGAGGTCGAGCGGGCGCCCGGCCACGCTGGCCGTGCGCTGCTCCGGGTCGATGCTCACCAGGGCGTCCCCGTGGGTGGCGGCGGGCGCGGCCTCGGGGGCCTGCTGCTCGGCCGGCACCAGCACCAGGTAGCCGATCATCGGCGGCTGGCCCGGCAGGGTGGGCAGGGTGTGCTGCGGCGCCGGCATCCAGGTGGCCGCACCGGAGTGCAGCAGCTCGGCGACCGGCGGCACCTCGTCCGGGGCGACGGCCCGGAGCCGGTGGCGGTGCGCGGTATGGGACGGGTGAGCGGGGTGCGCGGCGGTGGACGAGGCCGTGGCGGTGGCGGCGGCCGCGGCCGAGACGGACGGGGCGGGCACGGTGAGGGTACGGAGGTTCGTCATGGAGAGCTCAGCTCTTTCGCGCGAGAGACCGTCGAGGGGACGTGCGTGTGCGCGGGGCCGTTGGCCGGAACCGGGGACCGGCGGCTGACTTCGACGTGGGGGTCAGCGGGAGGAGAGGGCCTGCGCGGAAGTCGCGCGGCAACACACTCGGTCGAAGTCGTCGTGCTGACGGGAAGGCCAGAAGGGCTCGAGGTCGCTGCGACCCGTCGCGGTGTTCTGGAAGCTGGCCATGCCCCTATTGAAGCATGACCTGCGGCGGGACAGCAGACTCGGAGGGGCTGCGGATACGCAATCCTGGCGTGATGCGGACCACCGTGAACGCCCGGGCGAATACGGAGTAATCGCCTCCGGGTGATGGTGATGGTGGTGGTGGCCGTGGGTGCGGCCCGGACGGCCGTCAGTACGTGACCGTGATCCGCCGCGCCGGGCCGTCCACCCGCACCAGGCCCCCGTACGGGATCACCAGCTGCGGATCGGTGTGCCCCAGGTCCACATCGAACACCGCCGTCATCCCGGGCGCGTACGTGTCCAGCGCGCGCTCCACCGCCTGCCGCTGCGCCCGCCGGTACGCGGCGCCGTCCTCACGGTTCAGCGGCCGGTCGAAGGACCACGCCTTCGCCCGGCCCATCAGCAGCGCGGAGAACTGCCGCAGCAGTCCCCTTTCACCCATATTGCGCAGAATGCGGAAAACGTCCTCGTCGGAGGGCAGCTCCTCCGAGGTCTCCAGGAACAGCACGCGGCCCTCGTACGCCTCGGGGCCGCCGATCTCCCGGTCGGCCATCAGCAGCCACGACAGCACCTCGATGTTGCCGCCCCACGCGACGCCCTCCACCGCGCGGCCGGCGTTCCGCCACGCCCACTCGTCGCAGGGCGCGAGCACCGGCTCGCTCGCGAAGGTCTTCGGGTCGTCCCAGGGGCGGTCGACGTCGTTCGAGGCGCCGGGCGCCGTGAGCTCGTACGGCCCGGGGGTGAAGAGCGCGGCCCGCAGCGAAGCCGCCGTCCGCGGGTGCAGCGAACCGGGCCGGCCGAGCTCCGCCATCACGCTGCAGCCGTGGTACCCGACGATCCCCGTGGCGCTCAGCCAGGCCAGCAGTGCGGTGTTGTCGCTGTACCCGAAGAACGGTTTGGGGTGCGCCCGCACGAGCTCGCGGTCGAGCAGCGGCAGCACCGTGATCTGGTCGTCGCCGCCGATGCTGGCGAACACCGCCGTGATGTCGGGGTCGGCGAAGGCCGCGTGCAGATCGGCGGCCCGCTCGGCGGGGCTCGCCCCCATTTTCCGGGTCGTCGGATATTCCACCGGGCGCAGCCCGAATTCCGACTCCAGCCGCTGCAGCCCGAGTTCGAACGGGACGGGGAAGAGGCCCGGCAGCCCCGAGGACGGTGAGATCACCGCGACGCGGTCGCCGGGCCGGGGTTTGGGCGGGTACTCGGGTGCGTCCATGCGGTCACCCTAGGCCGCGCCGGGCCGTTCCGTTCAGGAGTTTCCGGCGATTACCGGATAGTGGTCACTGAGGTTGGTGTAGGTGTACTCCTTGCCCCAGCTGGAGACGGTCCACGGCGCCGAGGCCTCCTTGACCACCGTGTTCTTCCAGTTCCCCGGGCGGGCGTGGCCATTCCGGTGCAGGACGTAGTCCAGGTCCTCACGGCCGTCCGTGGGGTAGCGATAGGCGGCGATGGAGTTCTCCTTCGTGTCGAAGGAGTACGGGTGCCCGGTGCGCTCCGCCGCCTGGGCGAGATCGGCGTTCGCGAGCATGGCCGCGTATTCGCTCCCGTGCGCGTCCACATTCAGGTCGCCGGCCACCATGACCTGCTCGCCCGCGGGAATGTTCTTCGCGTCGAGGAAGGCGTCGATCTGCCGGAACTGCTTGGCCCGGTCCGCGGCCGCCTCGCCCTCCTTGCAGCCGCTGTCGGTCGACTGCGCGTGCGTGCCGACGACATGCACCTTCGTGCCGTTCACGTTCAGCACCACGTAGGCGAAGCCCTTGTTGGACCACCAGTCCGCACCGCACGCGTCCTGGTAGATCACCTGCTCCTTGCGGACGATCGGCCACTTGCTGAGCACGGTCACCCCGCCGTCCTCCGGAGTGGTGGACGAGTAGTTCCCGCCGGTGGCGTCCCAGCCTTCCTTGCTGCGCCCGACGACCGGCGTCTGGTACGGATACCGGCCCGCCGCATTCGCCTTCAGCGCGTCGGATGCGCCGTTGTCGAAGGCTTCCTGCAGAACGACGACGTCATTGTTCTGGAAGAAACCGGCCGCGGGTATCTCCTCGGCGCGGTGGTCCTGCCCCCAGTTGGGATAGAGGTTCTTGCTCATGAGAAAGACGTTGTACGTCAGAACCTTCAATTCCGGCACGGTGGCGGCCTGGGCGGCCGTTTGCGGCAGGGCCGCGGTGAGGGCGACGGCGGCGAGTGCGGTCGCGAGCGCGGAGGCCGCGCGGGCGGGCTTGAGGATCGGCACTGCAACTCCCTGAGGGGGGTGGGGGCACCGTGGTCGCACGGTGCCCCAGTGCGAGCTGGGGAACGAGCCGCCCACATCAAATCAGCAGGCGTTACTTCCGGACAGACTCCAGGTGATCAAATTCCCTACGCGGGCCGACGACTTCGTGACGGGCCCACGTGTCGTGCGCGCGCATGAGTCGTTGAATCCGTTGGAAGAGATGAGTTCGGAAGAGGTGCGGTGTCCGGCCCACCGTGAGGAGTTCCCCATGCCCCAGCCCCTGCGCCAGGGCCTCGTTCTCGATTTCGGCGGGGTCCTGACCACTCCGGTCGCCGAGTGCACCCGGGCCTTCTGCCTGCGCGAGGGCCTCGCCCCCGACGCCTTTCTCCAGGTCATCTCGGCGGACCCGGAGGGCAGCGAGGTCTACGCCCGGCTGGAGCGCGGAGAGATCGGCCAGGCCGAGTGGAACGAGCGCACCGCCGCCCTGCTCGGAGTGGATCCCGCCGATCTGATCGGCCGCGTCCTGGCCGACCTCAAGCCGGAGCCCCTGATGCTCGCGGCCGCCCAGTCGGCCCGCCGCGCGGGCGTGAAGGTGGGCATCCTCTCCAACAGCCTGGGCTCCGGCCCCTACGACCCCTACCGGGGCTACGGCTTCGACACCCTGTACGACGCCGTGGTGCTGTCCGGGCAGCACGGGATCCGCAAGCCCGAGCCCGGGATCTACCCGCTGGTCCTGAAACAGCTGCAACTGGCCGCCGAGGCCTGCGTCTTCGTCGACGACTCCGCCCGGAACCTGACGCCCGCCCAGGACCTCGGCATGACCACCGTCCTGGACGGCGATCCGGCGGAGACGGTCAAGCGCCTGGAGGAGATCTTCGGGCTCCCGCTGAGGTGACGCGAGGGACCGCCCGGGCCGTCCGGGGCCCGCTCGGGCCGCCGGGGCCCGTCACGGCCCCCGGGGGTCAGCTCGCCTGCCAGTGCCGGGCCGCCGGGCCGTGGTGTGCCGCGAGGGCGCGGTCCAGGTTCGTGGCGGCGCTGATCAGGGCGAGGTGCGTGAACGCCTGCGGGAAGTTCCCGAGCGCCTCGCCCGCCGGCCCGATCTCCTCGGCGTAGAGGCCGAGGTGGTTGGAGTGCGTGATCATCTTCTCGAAGACATAGCGGGCCTCGCCGACCCGGCCGGAGCGGGCCAGCGCCTCCACGTACCAGAAGGAGCAGAGGTTGAACGTCCCCTCGCTGCCGTCCAGCCCGTCGCCGCCGTCACCGCCGTCGGTCCGGTAGCGGTGCACGAGGCTGTCGCTGACCAGCTCCTCCTCGATCCGCCGCACCGTGGACAGGAACCGCGGGTCCTTGGGCCCGGCGAACTTCACCAGCGGCATCACCAGCAGCGAGGCGTCCAGCGTCGCGCAGTCCGGGTACTGGCAGTAGGCGCCGTCCTCCGGTGACCAGCAGCGGTCCTGGACGAACCGGTAGGCCGCCGCGGCGGTGTCCCGCCACTGCTCGACGGGGGCGGGCATGCCGCGGTGCCGCGCGATGCGCATGGCCCGCTCGAAGGCGACCCAGGTCATCAGCGCGGAGTACGTGAAGCGCCGCCGGCCCCCGCGGGTCTCCCAGATCCCGTCGTCGGGCTCCTCCCAGTTCTTCTGCAGCCAGTCGAGCTGGCGGGCCAGCGCCTCCCACAGCTCGTAGGAGATGGGCTCGGCGTGCTTGTTGTACAGGTAGACGGAGTCCATGAGCTCGCCGTGGATGTCGAGCTGGGTCTGGCGGGCCGCGGCGTTGCCGATGCGGACCGGGCGCGCGCCGCGGTAGCCGCACAGGTGGTCCAGGACGGTCTCGGGCAGGTCGGCGCGGCCGTCGATGCCGTACAGCACCTGCAGCCCGGTGCCCGGCGGGGCCTGCACGCAGCGCTGGTGGAGCCAGTCGATGAAGGCGGCGGCCTCCTCGGTGAAGCCCAGCCGCATCAGCGCGTAGAGGGTGAAGGCGGCGTCCCGGATCCAGGTGTAGCGGTAGTCCCAGTTGCGGCCGCCGCCCGGCGCCTCGGGCAGGGAGGTCGTCGGCGCGGCGACCAGGGCGCCGGTCGGCTGGTAGACGAGCAGCTTCAGGGCCAGCGCCGAGCGCTCGACCGCCTCGCGGTAGCGGCCCCGGTACTGCGACTGGCGCAGCCAGCCGTCCCAGTACTGCAGCGTCTTGTCCAGCAGCCGGGCGGCCTCCGCGCCGTCGAGCGGGCGCAGGACGCCCTCCCGTACGGCCCCGTCCCCGTCCCACTGCACCGCGAGCTCCAGCGACTGGCCGGGCTCCAGGGCCACCGTCGTGCGGGCGGCCGCGCCGTCCGGCGTCAGGGGCACGGAGGAGCGCAGCACGAGGAAGCCGGCGGGGCTGGTGAAGACCACTCCGGCGTTGCCCACGGTGCCGGTCTCGTGCGGGGCCCGGCCGTAGTCGAACGCGGGCCGGCAGTGCACGTCGATCGTGGCCCGGCCGCGCAGCACCCTCACCTGGCGGACGATCTGGCGGACGCCCGAGGAGGGGCAGGAGGGGTGGTCGGGCACCATGAAGTCGTACAGCTCGGCCACGGACTCCTGGCCGAGGAAGCGCGTCAGCAGCACGTTCGAATCCGGCATGTACATCTGCTTGGTGCGCTCCGCGCCGCGGACCGTGACGGAGAACGAGCCGCCGCGCCCGGCGTCGAGCAGGGAGCCGAAGACGGAGGGCGCGTCGAAGCGCGGCAGGCAGCACCAGTCGATCGTGCCGTCGACGCCGACGAGCGCGACCGTGTGCAGGTCGCCGATGATCCCGTGGTCCTCGATGGGCAGATAGCCGGGGCGGGTCTCGGGTATGTGCTTCACGGGCGCCTCCTGGATGGGGGCAGGCCTCACCACCCGTTATACCGCCGGTGCGGGCATGGCGCCCGGCGGAGCCCCGGCCCTGGTCCCGGCCCTGGTCCCGGGCCTGGTCCCGGCCTCAGCCGGTGGCCCGCGACCGGGACAGGGCCTCCCGTACGGCCTCCTCCGTACGGGCCACGACCGCCGTCCCGTCGTCGGCCGTGATGATCGGCCGCTGGATGAGCTTGGGGTGCCCGGCGAGGGCGGTGATCCACCGCTCGCGGGCGCCCTCGTCGCGCGGCCAGTCCTTGAGGCCGAGCTCCTTCGCCGCGGCCTCCTGGGTCCGCGTGATGTCCCACGGCTCCAGCCCGAGCCGGTCGAGCAGCGCGCGGAGCTCATCCTCCCCGGGGACGTCCTCGAGGTAGCGGCGGACGGTGTAGCCGGCGCCCTCGGCGTCGAGCAGGCCGAGGGCGCTGCGGCACTTCGAACAGGCGGGATTGATCCAGATCTCCATGCCCCACACCGTACCGCCTGCCACCGTCAAATCCCTTCTGAGCTGGGGCGATTGTCAGTGGGGGGCAGTAAAATCGAAGACAGACGAGAGAGGTTACGAACCCCTCAGGAGGAACGCCGATGGCCGTAGCCGCACCCACTCTGCCCACCCTGCCGAAGGAGCCGCTGCCCGCGGGCCGCCCGCGCGGCTGGTACGAGGCGCACAACCGCCAGCTGAAGGCCATGCGCCTGGCCATCGCCCTGCTGCACACCGGGGTGTACCGCCCGGAGCAGGCGAGCAACCGCAGGATACGGGCGGCCGCCGTCCGTATCGGGGTCCACGCGCCCTCCGACACGACGTGCCGGGCCGTGCGCTCCCTCATCCACGACGCCGCCAACTACTAGCCACCACTGAACGGCAGGCACGGGCCTCTCCCGGCCGCCCGCATGCGAACCCTTGACCTTGCCCATAACGTGACAAGGGGGTCGTCATGTCGTCACCGGGAGAGGTCCATGCCTGCTCGTACGCTCAAGGACAAGGTCGTCGTCATCGGCGGTGCGTCGAGGAACCTCGGCGGCCTCATCGCCCGGGAGATCGCCCCGGACGGCGCCAAGGTCGTCGTGCACTACAACAGCGATTCCTCCCGCGACAAGGCGGAGCAGACCGTCGCGGACGTGAAGAAGGCCGGCGGCGACGCCTTCGCCCACCAGGGCGACCTCACGAAGGTCGCCGAGGTCGAGAAGCTCTTCGACGCCGCGGTGCGGACGTTCGGCAAGGTCGACTGCATGGTCAACACGGCCGGCATGGTCATCAAGAAGCCCATGACCGAGACCTCGGAGGAAGAGTTCGACAAGATGTTCGCCGTCAACACCAAGGCGGCGTACTTCATGATGCGCGAGGCCGCCAAGCGCATCGAGCGCGACGGGGCCATCGTCACGATCGTGACCTCCCTGCTCGCCGCCTACACCGGCCTCTACTCCGTCTACGCCGGCAGCAAGGCCCCCGTCGAACACTTCACCCGGGCCCTCTCCAAGGAGCTCTTCGGCCGGAACATCTCGGTGAACAACATCGCCCCCGGCCCCATGGACACCCCGTTCTTCTACCCGGCCGAGACCGACGACTCCGTCGCGTACCACAAGTCCTCGTCCATGAACGGCGACCTCACCAAGATCGAAGACATCGTCCCCTACGTGAAGTTCCTGCTCACCGACGGCTGGTGGCTCAACGGCCAGACCCTCTTCATCAACGGCGGCTACACCACCCGCTGACCTGCCGGGGCCGCCCTGGCCCGCGTATATCTGCCCTGTGCAAGCGCTTGGGGTCGCCTCTCATAGGGACCGCCGGCCGGGCCTTCCCCGAGAGGGTGGCACGGCCGGCGAGGGAGGTCGGGGCCTCAGTCGGCGGTGACCTGGGCTGCCTGTCAGGGCAGCGTCCCGCCCGCGTTGCGGATCAGCTGCCGGAGCACCTTCATGGCGGTGACGTAGTCCGCGTCATCGATGCCCTCGTGGAGGGCGTTGCGGATCGCGGGGGCATGGCGCGCCAGGTCGACCCGGACCCGTTCCCCTTCCTCGTTGAGCCACAGGCGTCCCTCGGCGTCCCGTCTCAGCCAGCCGCGCTCGACGAGCGCCGCGGACTCCGCCGCCAGGTCGTCCTCGGGCCGGATGTAGGACCTCATGGCCTCCTGCAGCTCGGGCAGGGCCATCCCCTCGCCGTCGGGTGAGAGGTCGTTCACCGACAGGTTGCGCAGCAGCCAGAGCTGGGGCTGGGTGTAGCCGTTCTCGACCTGCCGGGCCCGGGTGAACGCGATCAGCGCGTCGTAGGCCATGCCGGTCCAGTAGGCGGCGGGCTGTCCGGCGAGGTCCGCATCGGACATCTGCTGGGTCGTCATGGGGTGTTCCCCTCCTGTTGCTTCGAGCGTGGAGCCGGTCCTGCGTGCCGTGCAGGTCGTCAGCCGACCGCGACGGTGTTCTGGGCGGCGCCGACGCGCCAGCTGCCGTCCTCCTTGACCAGGATGTAGAACGGGCGGCCCTCGGGCCGGTCGGCGATCCGGGTGCCGTCGTGGCGGACCGGCTGCTGGCGGACGTTCACCGCGGCGATGTCGGGCCGCAGGAACAGCACGCGCTCGACGTCGTAGACGGCGGTGAACTCGGCCATCGCACCGGGCAGCACCTTCCGGGTGAAGGCGGAGATCTCCTCGAAGCCCGACAGCCGCATGCCGTGGCCGGTGGTCCACACCGGGTCCTCCCGGCGGAAGACGCTCAGGAACCGGTCGGCCAGCTCGTTCTGCTGGGCGTGCTCGACCTCGGCGACCAGGCGGCGGATCGCGGCCACCTCGGCGTCGGTCTCCGGGCCGTCGGGGGCGCCGAACACCTCGACCGGCCGGTACGAGCCCGATACCAGCTCGGCCACCGCGCCCGGCCGGCCCGGCCGCCAGCCGAGGGCGGTACGCGCGGCGGCGCCGCTGACGCTCTGGTCGAGGGCGA
>NZ_JBAMDC010000150.1:0-14508 GCF_036961605.1 Streptomyces sp. KLMMK | reverse complement strand
GCCGCCGGTCGAAGTCGCCCGGACCGTGATGGCCGGGTCCATGATGCTCATGTCCACGAGAACGCCACATGGCGCTCCTCCCATCCTTGCGCTCCGCCGATCACCAAAACTGTCGTTGATCGGTCGCGTATCGGTCGCGACACGTCAACGATATATCGCTACCGCGGTCATGGCAATGCCCCTCCCGCACCTCACCGGCGCCCCCGGCCGGGCCACATTTCGTGAATTGGCTCTGGCCTGCGGGTTCTTCACGCCCGTAGCGTCCGGCCATGCGCATTCGAATCGTCGACGCCTTCACCGACCGCCCCTTCGCCGGCAACCCGGCCGGGGTCGTCCTCTTCGACTCCGGGGAGTTCCCCGACGACGACCGGCTCCAGCGGATCGCCGCCGAGGTCAACCTCTCCGAGACCGCCTTCGCCCGCCCGCTCGCCGACGCCTCGCGGGGCGCGGACTGGGCGCTGCGCTGGTTCACGCCCCTCACCGAGGTCGACATGTGCGGCCACGCCACGCTCGCCACCGCGCACGTCCTGCACACCACGGGCGCCGCCACCGGCACCGTCCGCTTCGCCGCCCGCTGCGGCGTCCTCACCGCCACGGCGCACGAGGACGGTTCGATCACGCTGGACTTCCCGACCGCACCGATCGCCCCGGTCGCCCTCCCCGACGGCGTGACGGAGGCCCTGGGCGCCGAGGTCCTCAGCACGTACGACACCGGTCCGCACATCGGCGACCTGCTGGTCGAGCTGGCCGACGAGAAGGCCGTACGGTCCCTGGCGCCCGATGTCCGCGCCCTCGGCCGGCACTCGCGCCGCGGCATCATCGCCACCGCCCCGGCCGAGGACCCCGCGCGCGGCTACGACTACGTCTCGCGCTGCTTCTTCCCGAACGTCGGCATCGACGAGGACCCCGTCACCGGCAGCGCGCACACCGCGCTCGCGCCCTTCTGGTCCGGACGGCTGGGCCGCGACGACCTGACGGGCCTGCAGGCCTCCGCCCGGACCGGCCTGGTGCGGACCGGCCTGCGCGGCGACCGCACGCTGCTGACCGGCTCAGCCGTCACCGTCATCGAGGGTGACCTGCTGGCGTAGGAAAGCGGCCTGCTCGCGTACAAGGGCCGGGAGCGGGAACGGCGTCAGGCCGTGGGCAGCCAGCCCACCTTGCCCGCGAGCAGCGCGTAGCCGACGAACGCCACGATGTCGATCAGTGCGTGCGCGGCCACCAGCGGCCCGACCCGCCCCCACCGCCGGTAGAGCAGGACGAAGACCACGCCCATCACCATGTTCCCGATGAACCCGCCGACGCCCTGATACAGGTGGTACGAACCGCGCAGCACGGCGCTCGCCGCCAGCGCCGCCACCGGGGTCCAGCCCAGCTGCCCCAGCCGGCGCAGCAGGTACCCGAGGACCACGACCTCCTCCAGCACCGCGTTCTGCACGGCCGAGGCGACAAGGACGGGGATCTTCCACCACACGTCGGGCAGCGACTCCGGCACCACCGTCAGGTTGAAGCCCGCGGCCCGGGCGCCGAGGTAGAACAGCAGGCCGGTGCCCCCGATGGCGGCCGCCACCCCGGTGCCGCGGGTCAGGTCGAAGCCGGGGCGGTCCCGGTCGAAACCGACCGCGCGCAGTCCCGGCGCGCCCTCGCGCACCAGCAGGTGCGCCACCAGGAGCACGGGCACCAGCGCCGTCGCGATGCCGAACACCTGCCAGGACAGGTCGAGCCACGGACGCCCGGGGGCGTGCGAGGCGTTGAGGTTGGCGGCCTGGTCCCGGAGCCCGCCCGGCCTGGTGAGCGCGCCGACGAAGCTGATCAGGGACGACACCGCGCTGGCCCCGAGCGACAGCGCCAGGACCAGGAGCGTCTCGCTGCGCAGGGTGCGCCGCCGGGCGGCTTCGCCGGGAACCGGGCCGGTCCGGGCTCCGGGCAGGATGCCGTCCTCGCCCTGCGCGTTCTGCCGCACCTGTGCCTCCGCTTCCTCCCGCCCCGGCGGCGGGGCGACGCTCCGCCGGCCGCCGCCCGTACCGGCGGCCGCCGTCACAGCTTGCCCGACGCCCCGCGGCCGGTGGGCCAGGGGGTACGGGAGGGGAGGACGTGTCAGTCGCCGGGGCCGGCCGGCCAGGTGTGCACCGGGGCACCGGTGCGCATCAGCTCGCAGTAGCGCCGGGTGGTGACGGCCAGTGCCTTGTGACGGTCCATGCCGTGCTCCAGTGCCCGGTGATAGGCCGCGGCCTGCCACGACGCCCCGTTGGTGCGGCTCCGGCAGCGGCCCTCGATGACCCCGAGGTAGCGGTCGCGGTCGGAGGGCTCCACGCCCCAGGCGTCCAGCCCGGCCGCCGCGAGCGGCAGCAGCTCCTCCTGGACGAGCCGGACGGCCGGCCGGCGTTCCAGCGTGCCCGCCCGGCCCGCCTTCGGCCAGCGCAGCCAGGCGTCGATGCCGTGCCGGCAGGCCGCGTCGAAGTTCTCCGCGGCGACGCGGAACGGCAGCCTGGTCCACACCGGCCGCGGCTCCTCGGCGAGCGCCCTGACCAGCCCGTAGTAGAAGGCGGTGTTGGCGATGACGTCGGTGACGGTGGGGCCGGCGGGCAGCACGCGGTTCTCCACCCGCAGGTGCGGTACGCCGTCGGCCACCCCGTAGACCGGCCGGTTCCAGCGGTAGACCGTCCCGTTGTGCAGCGTCAGCTCGTGCAGCATCGGCACGCCGCCCTCCTCCACGACGCGCACCGGCTCCTCGTCGTCGGAGATCGGCAGCACCGGCGGGAAGAAGCGCAGGTTCTCCTCGAACAGCTCATACGCAGAATCGATCCAGCGCTCCCCGAACCAGGTGCGCGGCCGCACCCCCTGAGCCGTGAGCTCGGGCGGGCGGGTGTCGGTGGACTGGACGAACAGCGGCGGACGGGACTCGCGCCACAGCTCCCGGCCGAAGAGGAAGGGCGAGTTGGCCCCGACGGCGATCTGCGCCGCCGCCACCGCCTGCGCGGAGTTCCACACGGCGGCGAACCGCCCGGGCGTCACCTGCAGGTGCAACTGCACGGACGTGCACGCGGCTTCGGGGGCGATCGACTCCGCGGTGCAGGTCAGTCGTTCGACGCCCTCGATGTCGATCGTGAAGTGCTCGCCCCGGGCGGCCACCACCTGCGCGTTCAGCATGGCGTAGCGCTCGTCCGCGGAGAGGTTCGCCGAGACCAGGTGACGGTCCTCCAGGGTCGGCAGAATACCGATCATCACGATCCCGGAATCGACCTCCATGGCCTTGCGATCGGCATAGGAGAGAGCCGTCCGCAACTCCTCGGCAAGCTGGTCCAGGACGCTCCCGGACAGCCGGTGCGGAACAATATTCACTTCCAGGTTGAACCGGCCGAGTTCGGTCTGGAAATCACCGCTCGCGATACGCTCGAGCACTTCGGCGTTCACCATGCTCGGCATCCCGTCGGCCCCCGCGAGATTCAGCTCGATCTCCAGGCCCATGAGATTCCTGGGACGGTCGAAACGCTTCTCTTCCAGCAGTCTCCCCAGCGCTTCCAGGCACTGCCGGAGCTTTGCCCGGTGGCGCTGTCGGTCGGCGAGGTCGACGCTCCCGGCCACGACCTTGTCCCCCATCGCAGGGTCCCTCCTCACATGGGTCGTCGCGGCGCCGGCCGCTCGCGTCACGGTCGATGATGCCCAGCCAATGTGATCGATAACGCCCCGCCGGGACCACATACCCGCTACGCTCTCGGCAACGCATCCGGTGGCACATTCCGTCGGCATGATGGATCACCGCGCTTTGCCTATAGCGCAGGCACAGCGCCGGTGATAGCGCTGGTGATAAACACCGACGAGATTCGGCCTACCCTGCCCGGGGCACAATACGAGGTGGCGTGCCCCTACTCGGCACAGAATCACCGAAATCACCCTCGGATGAGGCCCTGATATCCCCTTGCCGGAAATACCGGCGACAGCTAGCCGAAACACCATGTGAACACGTGTCGTATAAACTTCGGGGACGAGGCGGAGAGTAGGCGCCACGGCCCCGGCAGCCGGTAAGGTCCCGGCCCCCCTCTGACCCCGCACGCCGACAGCGTCGTCCGCACCCTGCCCAAGCACCACGTGTCTCCGAAGTGAGAGGCGACCCACCATGCCGCTGCATGTCCCCCCTGCCCCTGCGCCTGCCCTGCGCAGTGTTCTGAGCGCCCTCGGTTCCCCCTCCGCCGTCCGCGAGGCCCGCACTCCGTCGCTGAAGGCCGCGCAAGGGCCGCTGACCCCCGAACTCCCGCTGCCCGTCCACGTCCTGGAGCAGACGGCGGGCCGCGGGGGCGCACCGCGCAGCCGGCTCACCGGCTGGCGGTTCCCGATCCGCGGCTCCGAGGGCGTGGTGGCCGCGGGCGAGGCGGTGCGGACTGCGGACGGCTGGGCGTTCTCGCACTTCTGCGAGGGCCCCTACCTCGTCTCCACGGAACGCGCGCTGCGGCAGGCGGAGACGCTTCCGACGCCGTACCAGCCCCGGCTGCTGTCCGTGCCCGGGCTCTATATGCTCACGCTCTGGCTGCACGGGGACATCGCCGCCGATCCCGCCTCGGGCCTGACCGGCCCGGGTGACCTGCTCGTGCCGCTCGCGCCGGCACCACCGGGGATCGCCGCGCACCGCCCGCACCGCTTCGCCGAGTTGATGCCGGTCCTGACGCTCCGCCTGACCCCCGCCCCGCTGCTGAAGACCCCCGCTTGAGGAGCCGGTCCGGCGGTCTGACACCCCCTCCCTTCCCCGGCGCCCCGCGGCCTGCCGCCGCGGGGCGCACACATGTACTCACCCTCCCGGACTAGCCCACTCCGACCACCGGTAACCACCCGGCCGGACAGTCATGTTGGAAGCAACCGCCCGCATGGGTGATGCGTCTCCAACGAGTGAGGAGCGCTGCCGGGAAATCCCTGCGGAATCACGCCCGTGGGGCAACACTGGTATCGACCAACCGATTCGCCAACGGGGGGCGGCATGAACACCGAATCGAGCCGCAGGACAGCCACCACATCACAGCGAAAGAACCCACCCATGTGCCAGCACCAGCCCACGTGCCCCTCAGCCGACTCCGCCGACCGGGAAGCCGCGCACCTCGTGGCGCACCACCCCGAGCAGGGCTGGAGTCTGCTGTGCAACGGAGTCCTGCACTTCGAGGACACCGGTGAGCTGCTGCCGGACGGCCAGATCATCGCACCGCACCGGCCGCTGGACACGGGAAACGTGGTGACCGCTGCCTGAGCTCACGCACCACCGCACTCAGCACCGGAGCACTACAGCGCTCACACACCGCACCACAGGAACACTGCACCACAGGGAACACCGCACCACTCGCACGCAAAGGGGCCGGCCCGGCGAAATCGCCGAACCGGCCCCGACTTGTGCCGGGCCTCAGCCGAGGCCCACGGCTCCGTCAGCCGTCGTAGTCCTCCAGCGGCGGGCAGGAGCACACGAGGTTGCGGTCGCCATATGCACCGTCGACGCGGCGCACCGGCGGCCAGTACTTGTCGGCGGCCGAGACCCCGGCGGGGAAGACGGCCTCCTCACGGCTGTAGGGGTGCTCCCACTCGCCCGCCACGGACGCGGCGGTGTGCGGGGCGTTCCGCAGCGGGTTGTCGTCCTTGTCCCACTCCCCCGAGCCGACCTTCTCGATCTCGGCTCGGATCGCGATCATCGCCTCGCAGAAGCGGTCCAGCTCGGCGATGTCCTCGCTCTCCGTGGGCTCGATCATCAGGGTACCGGCCACCGGGAAGGACATCGTCGGCGCGTGGAAGCCGTAGTCGATGAGCCGCTTGGCGACGTCGTCGACGCTCACCCCGGTCGCCTTGGTCAGCGGCCGCAGGTCGACGATGCACTCGTGGGCCACCAGGCCGTTCGGGCCGGTGTAGAGCACGGGGTAGTGCGGCTCCAGGCGCTTGGCGATGTAGTTGGCGCCGAGCACCGCCACCTGCGTGGCGCGCTTGAGGCCCTCGCCGCCCATCAGCCGGACGTACGCCCAGGAGATCGGCAGGATGCCTGCGGAGCCCCACGGCGCCGCGGAGATCGGGCCGACGCCCGTCGCCGGGCCGGCGGTGGGCTGCAGCGGGTGGTTGGGGAGGTACGGCGCGAGGTGCGCGCGGACGGCGACCGGGCCGACGCCGGGACCGCCGCCGCCGTGCGGGATGCAGAAGGTCTTGTGCAGGTTCAGGTGCGAGACGTCGCCGCCGAACTTGCCCGGCTCCGCCAGGCCCACCAGGGCGTTGAGGTTGGCGCCGTCCACGTAGACCTGGCCGCCCGCCTCGTGCACGGCCGCGCAGATGTCGGCGACGTGCTCCTCGAAGACGCCGTGCGTCGACGGGTAGGTGATCATCAGTACGGCCAGCTCGTCGCGGTACTGCTCGATCTTGGCGTGCAGGTCCTGTGCGTCGACCTCGCCGTCGTCGGCCGTCTTGACCACGACGACCTTCATGCCGGCCATCACGGCGCTGGCGGCGTTGGTGCCGTGCGCGGAGGACGGGATCAGGCAGACGGTGCGCTGCTCGTCGCCGTTGGCGCGGTGGTAGGCGCGGACGGCCAGCAGGCCGGCGAGCTCGCCCTGGGACCCGGCGTTCGGCTGGATGGAGACCTTGTCGTAGCCGGTGACCGCGGCGAGCCGCTCCTCCAGCTCCGTGATGAGCGTGACGTAGCCCTCGGCCTGCTCGACCGGCGCGAAGGGGTGCAGCGCGCCGAACTCGGGCCAGGTGACCGGCTCCATCTCGGTCGTGGCGTTGAGCTTCATGGTGCACGAGCCGAGCGGGATCATGCCGCGGTCCAGGGCGTAGTCCCGGTCGGCAAGCCGGCGCAGGTAGCGCAGCATGGCCGTCTCGGAGCGGTGCTCGTGGAAGACCGGGTGCGTGAGGTAGTCGCCGGTGCGCAGGAGGGCCTCGGGGAGGGCCTCGGCGGCCACCGCGTCGAGCGCCTCGACGTCGCCGGTCACCCCGAACGCGGCCCAGACGGAGTCCAGGTGGGCGCGGGTGGTGGTCTCGTCGCAGGCGATGCCGACGTGGTCGGCGTCGGTCAGGCGCAGGTTGACGCCGCGCTCGCGGGCGGCCTCGACGACCTCGGCGGCCCGGCCCGGGACGCGCGCGGTCAGGGTGTCGAAGTAGGAGCCGTGCACGAGCTCGACGCCCCCGGCGCGCAGGCCCTCGGCGAGGATCGCGGCGTAGCGGTGGGTGCGGCGGCCGATGGCGGCCAGACCCTCGGGGCCGTGGTAGACGGCGTACATGCCGGCCATGACGGCGAGGAGCACCTGGGCAGTGCAGATGTTGCTGGTGGCCTTCTCGCGGCGGATGTGCTGCTCGCGGGTCTGCAGGGCCAGGCGGTAGGCCTTGTTGCCGTCGGCGTCGACGGAGACGCCGACGAGGCGGCCGGGCAGGCTGCGGGCGAACTGCTCGCGCACGGCCATGAACCCGGCGTGCGGGCCGCCGAAGCCCATCGGGACGCCGAAGCGCTGGGTGGTGCCGACCGCGATGTCCGCGCCGAGCTCGCCGGGCGAGGTCAGCAAGGTCAGGGCGAGCAGGTCGGCGGCGACGGTGACGATCGCGCCGAGCTCGTGGGCGCGCCCGATCACCGGGCGGAGGTCGCGCACGGCGCCGGAGGCGCCGGGGTACTGCAGGAGAACGCCGAAGACACCGCGCTCGGCGATCTCGTCCGGGATGCCCGCGCTCAGGTCGGCGACGACGACCTCGACGCCCGTCGGCTCGGCGCGCGTCTCGATCACGGCGATCGTCTGCGGCAGCGTGTCGGCGTCGATGAGGAAGACGCCCTTCTTGACCTTGCCGACGCGACGGGACAGGGCCATGGCCTCGGCGGCCGCGGTGCCCTCATCGAGGAGGGAGGCGCCGGAGGTGGGCAGACCGGTGAGGTCGGCGACGACGGTCTGGAAGTTGAGCAGGGCCTCCAGGCGGCCCTGGGAGATCTCCGGCTGGTACGGCGTGTAGGCCGTGTACCAGGCGGGGTTCTCCATGACGTTGCGCAGGATCACCGGCGGGGTGAACGTGCCGTGGTAGCCGAGGCCGATCATCGGGGCGAGGACCTGGTTGCGGTCGGCGAGCGTCCGCAGTTCGGCGAGGACCTCGGCCTCGCTGCGGGCCTCCGGCAGGGCCAGGGCGCCCACGCTCTTGATCACTTCCGGCACGGCGGCGGCAGTGAGCTCGTCCAGCGACCCGAAGCCGACCTGGGCGAGCATCTTGGCCTGGGCCTCGCCGTCGGGACCTATGTGGCGGCGCTCGAACGGGGTGTCCCGCTCCAGGTCGGAAAGGGCGATGCGGTGGGCAGTCATCTGCGGAGGCCTCCTGGTCGTTGCGACCTGCGAGGGGTACCACGGCGCGGGTACCCGGACGGCCTCCCCCTCTGTCATCTCAACCTGAGAGCTTCACCGGACCGCAACGCACGGCCCGGCTTTCACCGTCGGTGAGGAAGGGCTTCGGCGCTTGACTGACCGGGCCCGCCCTGCTTTCCAGAGTGACCTCGTCCATGCGGTACGGGTGCCTGAGAGATTCCGGGGAGGATTTGCTCCTTCGGCGCCTCCGTCGGCCCCACTGGGGTGGGCTGCCGGAGGACTCTCCCGCACGGATTCTGCGGCCATTCGCCAGCCTACCAGCGCGGCTTTCCCGCCGGATCTCCCGAGTGGCCGCTTCTCGCTTTGTGTTTTTACGTGGGGGGAGATGCCGATACAGGGAGGAACCGTGCAGAGCGACATCGATCCCCGGAGCCTGATCGGACGGAAGGTCTTCGACCGCGACGGGGCGAAGATCGGCACGGTGGACGAGGTCTATCTCGACGACGCCACGGGGGAGCCGCTGTGGGCGGCCGTACGCACCGGCTTCTTCCGGCGGGACGCCTTCATCCCCCTGGCGACCAGCGAGGTCTCCGGAGACAGCCTGCGCACGGCGTACGACCGGGCGCTGATCAAGGAAGCCCCCGACTTCGGCGTGGGCCGTCACCTGTCACCCGAACAGGAACTGCAGCTGTACCACCACTACCGGCTGGACATCCCGGGCCCGGGGCGGGTGGCCGGATCGGATCCGGGACCGGGAACGGGCCGGGGCACGGCATCCGCGCCCGAACGGGGCCCGGGATCCGGCCCCGGGCCGGGATCCGCCGCCCCCCGCGGCGCCGGCCCGTCCGCCGGCGGCTCGGCAAGCTGACCCGCCCCCGGCTCCTGACGTACGAGGGGCAGCGGATCCGCCGGCTCCAGTGCGGGGTCGTCGACCGCGAAGGTCCGTACCCGGCCCGGCTCCGACCAGGGCTGTTCGAAACGGACGGTGACCCGGCCGACGCCGCTCCCCTGCACCCACCCCGCCCCGTACTCGGCGTGCCGCACGTCCAGCCCCGGCAGCCAGCGCCGCGGCTTCACCTCCGCGCCCACCGCCTCCCCCCGCACCCCTCCCGGCCCCTGCGGGGCCTCCGCCGCACCCGTAGCGGCCGCAACGGCCGCCACCGCCGCCGCCTCGCTCGCGGCCTGCGCGAAGAGGTCTTCCTGTGTGTAGTCGGCGAGCCCGCTGACCCCGACGCCCAGCAGCCGGACCCCGGCCGTGGTGTCCACGCCGTCGATCAGCCGGGCCGCCGCCTCCTTGACCACGGCGGGGTCGTCCGTCGGGCCGCGCAGCGTCTCCGAGCGGGTCAGCGTCGAGAAGTCGTAGCTGCGCACCTTGATGACCACGGTCCGGCCGGACCTGCCCGCGGCCCGCAGCCGCTGCACGCACCGCTCGGCGAGCCGGGAGATCTCCGTCTGCACCCGCGACCGGTCGGTCAGGTCCTCCTCGAAGGTGTCCTCCACGGAGACGGATTTGGCGTCCCGGTCGGCGACGACCGGACGGTCGTCGTGCCCCGTGGCCAGGGCGTACAGCCCGGCGCCGTGGGCCTTGCCCAGGAGCCGCACGAGCTCCGCCTCACCTGCCTCGCCCGTCTCGGCGACGGTCGTGATGCCCGCCCGGCGCAGCGTCTCGGCGGTGGCCGGGCCGACGCCCGGAATGACGCGCACGGACATGGGGCCCAGCAGTTCCGGCTCGGTGCCCGGCTCGATGAGCACCAGGCCGTCGGGCTTGGCCTCCTCGGAGGCGATCTTCGCGAGCATCTTGGACCCGGCGAGCCCCACCGAGCCGCTGAGGCCCGTGGCCGCCCGGATGTCCCGCCGCAGGCGCTCCCCCACGGCCCGCACGGCCGCCGGCGTGGGCTCGACGCCGCCGGCCTCCAGGTCCACGAACGCCTCGTCGAGGCTCAGCGGCTCCACCAGCGGCGACAGCTCGCCGAGCAGGCCCATGACCACTTCGCTGATCTCGCGGTAGAGCGAGAACCGCGGGGTGAGGTAGGCGGCGTTGGGGCACAGCCTGCGGGCCTGGGCCGTGGCCATCGCGGAGCGGATGCCGAAGACCCTGGCCTCGTAGGACGCGGTGGCCACCACGCCGCGCGGGCCGATCCCGCCCACCACGACGGGCTTCCCGCGCAGACTGGGCTTGGCCGCCTGCTCGGCCGAAGCGTAGAAAGCATCCATGTCGAGATGCAGGATGGTCGGCGCGCCTCTCACGACACCGATGCTGCCGCATACCACTGACAATCGCACTCACGTACGAGCGGCTGGGCGACCGCGTACGCCCCGCCGGAGCGGTCCCGCACGGCCGGCCGCAGGCCTGCCGCGGCGGTCAGCCGACGCGGTTGCGGCGGCGGGCCAGCTCGTCGGAGGGGTTGGGGCGGATCAGCGTCTCGCCCGTGTCCACCCGCTCGCCGTGCAGCTGGGACAGCGCGCTCTCGACATCGCGCCACACGACGCCCACGGCGATCCCGAAGACGCCCTGCCCGCCCTGGAGGAGATCGACGACCTCGTCGGGCGAGGTGCACTCGTAGACCGTGGCGCCGTCGCTCATCAGCGTCATCCGGGGCAGGTCGGCCATGCCGCGCGAGCGCAGGTGCTGGACCGCCGTGCGGATGTTCTGCAGGGACACCCCGGTATCCAGCAGCCGCTTCACGATCTTGAGGACCACCACGTCCCGGAAGCTGTAGAGCCGCTGGGTGCCGGAGCTGTGCGCGGGGCGCACGCTCGGTTCCACCAGACCCGTACGCGCCCAGTAGTCGAGCTGGCGGTAGGTGATGCCCGCCGCTGCGCACGCCGTCGGTCCGCGGTAGCCGATGAGATCGGCCTCCGGGCCCCGCGGTGCGCCGGCCTCCACCGGAGTGGCATGACGGGGTGCCGGTTCGACCGCTCCCCCGAACAGCGGATACGGACTGCCGACCGCCGTCCCGTCGCCCATGCTTCTCACGCCGACCTCCGTCCTTGACCTGCCCTCTCGACGGTAGGCAGTCACCCGGGGTGCGTCAACGATCGCCACACTCGGCACGCCGAGTGATAATCACCCAGAGAGTGGTTTTGCGTGCCTCTGTGCCGGGAAGGGCTAATCGGATGCGCTGCGGCAAGCCGTCGCACAGCGCCCCGGCCGGCTCACTGACTGCTGGTGCCGAAGTCCTCCGGCGAGATCTGGTCGAGGAACTCGCGGAACTTCTCGACCTCGTCCTCCTGCTCGTCCGGGATGGCGATCCCGGCGTCGTCCAGCACCCCGTCGCTGCCGTAGATCGGCGTGCCGGTGCGCAGAGCGAGCGCTATGGCGTCGGACGGCCGGGCACTGACCTCCACGCCGCTGGCGAAGACGAGCTCCGCATAGAAGACACCCTCACGCAGGTCCGTGATGCGGACCTCCGTGAGCTGCTGGCCGACCGCTTCCAGCACGTCCTTGAAAAGGTCGTGGGTCAGCGGACGGGCCGGGGCCATGCCCTGCTGGGCGAAGGCGATGGCCGTCGCCTCTCCCGGTCCGATCCAGATCGGGAGGTAGCGGTCGCCTCCCACTTCACGCAGGAGCACGATCGGCTGGTTGGAGGGCATTTCCACCCGGACACCCACGACATCGAGCTCGTTCACACAGCAACCCTAGGACGTGCCCGGCAGGTTTGGGTAGTCGGGCACTCGCCGGTCAGTGCGAGCCCGCGTGCAGGGCGGCCTGCACGAGCGCCGCGTGCAGGCGCACGGAGAGCGTGGCGAGCTCGCGCGTAGTGGCCTCGGCATGCGCCCTGGTCTGCGGATTACGGTGCCGCCGCAGCGGTGCGACCACTTGTTCGACCAGGCCGGCCTGGCGGTCGGCCGCGGCCTTCATGACGCGAAGGTGCCGTGGCTCCAGACCGAAACGGCCCAGGTCGGCGACGAGGCGCGCCACGGCCACCGCATCGGCGTCGAATCCGCCGTCCGGGTGCGCGATGACCAGCCCGTACGACTCCCACTCCACCAGCTCACTCTCCGTGACACCAGTGGCACTCAGCATCTCCTCGCGGCCGAGCCGTGCGGCCGGAGAGGGCACGGGCGCCCCGAGCCCGGCGCCCGCGAGGACGGCGGCCTCGTCGATCACGGCGTCCGGACCGGCCTCCTGGCCGTGGTCGGCCAGGAGGGCGGCGTCACGGGGCTTCGCGGGGGCGGGCAGCTGCGGCGCCTCGCCCCGGGCCCGCGCCTCCAGGTGCTCCTTGATGACCCGCAGCGGAAGGTAGTGATCGCGCTGCATGCGCAGCACGCAGCCGAGCCGCTCCACGTCCTCCGTACTGAACTTGCGGTATCCGGACGGTGTGCGCTGTGGCTCCACCAGGCCCTCCGCCTCCAGGAAACGAATCTTGGAGATGGTGACCTCGGGGAACTCCTCACGCAGCAGGTTGAGCACCGTACCGATGCTCACCAGCCGTCCCTCCGCGCCGGTGGCACCGGGTGACCCGGTGCCACCTGACGGTGTTCGAAGCATGGCCCTTCCTAGCGTCCCCCCGGGACGAAGCCCGGGGGGAAGGTCAGATGCCCCGCTGGCTGCCGTAGAAGACCAGCCGGTACTTGCCGATCTGGACCTCGTCGCCGCTGTTCAGCGGCACCGAGTCGATCCGCTCGCGGTTGACGTACGTGCCATTGAGGCTGCCGACGTCGGAAACGGTGAAGCTGCCGTCCTGGGCTCTGCGGAACTCCACGTGCCGGCGGGAGACCGTCACGTCGTCCAGGAAGATGTCACTCTGCGGGTGCCGGCCCGCCGTGGTCAGCTCGCCGTCCAGCAGGAAGCGGCTGCCGGAGTTCGGGCCGCGCCGGACCACCAGCAGCGCCGAACCCAGCGGAAGGGCGTCGACCGCCGCCTGCGCCTCCGGAGAGAGCGACGGGATCGGCGTCTGGCCCGTGGCCTCGGAGTCGTACGCCTCGAGACCGGAGATCGAGATGGTCGACGTGGTCTCCGAGGCGCGCTCGGCCACGGCACCGGGCCTCAGCGGGGCACCGCAGTTGGAGCAGAACCGGCTCGCCTCGGCGTTCCGGTGGCCGCACCTCGTACATACCGGCAAGGCAGACCCTCCGTGCGCGCTCGAGGTCGCTGGTGCCCCGAAACCTATGCGCCCGGTGGCGGCAGGGTCAACAGCCGACCCGCCCGGAATGTCTCCTCCTGGAGCTCCGACCTGATCCCGGAACAGCGGACGCCCCTCCTGGGCGCCCTCCCGGCCCTCGCCGCCCTCCACCGGACGCGACGCGCGGTGGCGGGCGCTGCCACCGTCCTGGCGTGCGCTCTTGCCGAACAACTTCGCAAACAACTTCACGGGCGATTCCCCTTGACCGAAACAGACCCGCCCGTGGGGCAGGACAAAACCTCGATGCACACACCGTCCGACCTGGACATCCATACAACGTCCGTGGTCAACAGACAGTTTCCACCACGCACCCTCGACTTGGTGCGCCGACCCCCCGCAACCTCATGGCCTCCCTCTGAAGCCCGCATGACCGCCCGCCTCACTGCGATGACGACCGAGCGTAGTCAGGCCGCTTCGCCGGGCGCAAGGCGTCCACAATGATCTTCTCAGACCGCCGGACCGTGACGCCCGCCTGCTCCTTCTCCAGCGTCTGCACGACACCGCCGGGGATGTTGAGCGCGGGCTCCAGATCCTGCGGCTTGCCGATCACCTTGAACCGGTAAGGCTGCGAGACCTTCTTGCCGTCGATCTCCACCTTCCCCGCCGCGCCCGAAAAATAGGTGTCGGCCGCGATCCGTACGTCATTGATCTGGATGGCCTCCGCACCGGCGGCCCGCAGCTCCTGGAGAGTGTCCAGCAGCTTGTCGGACTCGACGGCGTTCTTGGGGTCGCTCACCGTGAGCTCGATGCCCGGCCCCTGCGCCCCCACCGTGCCCGCGAGGATCGCGAGCTGCTGCTCCTTCTGCTCGGTCTGCTTACGGGCCTCCGCGGCCTGGTTGGAGCTGCTTTCGAGCTCGGTGCGCTGGTTCTCCAGCCGCCGCTTCTCGTCCTCCAGCCGCTTCGTGCGGTTGTCCAGCTCGTCCAGGATCCGTACGAGGTCCTCCTGCCGGGCACCGCGCAGCGCGCTGTTGTCGCTGGTGGACCGGACCTGGATGGCCAGGCCCAGGCCGAGGACGCACAGCAGCACGGCGACGGTGAGCTGCGCCCGCGTCAGCCGCGGTGGCCAGAAGGCCTTGGCCAGGCGCTGACGGCCC